>NZ_JBEYVI010000010.1:0-235210 GCF_040643955.1 Streptomyces sp. NPDC047061 | reverse complement strand
TTTTACTGTTTTTTTTCTTTTTTTTTGGCTTGGGGGGGGGGGGTGCCGCTACCCCCCCCCCCCCGCCGTTCACATGTCCTGCTACTCACCGAGCCTCCGCAGCGTCACCCCCGCCCCCACCGCCGCCAGTACCAGCAGCACCGCCCCCGCGATCGCCGCCCCCTGCATCCCGCTGGTGAACGCCTCCCGTGCGGTCCGGGTCAGGGCCTCTCCCGCGGGCCCCGGCAGCCGGCTCGCCGTGGCCAGGGCGCCGCCCAGGGTCTCGCGGGCCCCGGCCGGAGCCGAGGCCGGCATCTCGTGGCGGTAGACCGCCGTACCGATCGAGCCCAGCACGGCCATGCCGAGCGCACCGCCGAACTCCGCGGCCGTCTCGAGGAGCGAGGACGCCGTCCCGGCCCGCTCCACCGGCGCGCCGGTCAGCGCGAGGTCGGTCAGCTGGGAGACGATCGCGACCATCCCGCAGGCGAGGACACCGGCCCCGGTCAGCACCAGCCACAGCGAGTCGGTGCCGATCAGGGCGAGCAGTACGAACCCGGCCGCCATGGCCGCGAAGCCGCCCGCGACGACGTACCCCCGGTCGACGCCCCGCTGCACCAGCTGTGCCGTGAGCGGCCCCGCGGCCCCGATGAACACCGAGGGCAGCAGACTCCACAGCGCCGCCGCGAGCGGGCTCATCCCGAGGACCGACTGCAGGTACTGCGTGGTGAAGATCGCCGAGCCCATCATAGCGAGCGAGGCGACGAGGTTCAGGACCAGCGCCGGGGTGAAGCCGTGGCCCTTCAGCAGGGCCGGCGGGATCAGCGGGGAGCCGGTGGTGCGCTGCCGGCGGACGAAGAGGGCGGCGAAGAGCAGGCCGACGGTGACCGAGACGACGTAGAGCGGGTGCCAGCCCTCGGAGGGGATCTCCTTGACGCCGTAGACCACCGGGAGCACGGCGGCCATCGAGAGCGGGACGCTCAGCCAGTCGAAGCGGCCGGGGGAGGGGTTCCGGGACTCGGGGAGCAGGAACGGGCCGAGCAGCAGGAGCAGGGCCATCGCCGGGAGGTTGACCAGGAAGACCGAGCCCCACCAGAAGTGCTCGACGAGGATTCCGCTCATCACCGAGCCGAGTGCGATCCCGCCGGTCATCACCCCGGACCACAGGCCGATCGCCTTCGCGCGCTGGCCGGGGTCGGTGAACATCGTGCGCAGCAGCGCCATCGTCGACGGCATCAGGGTCGCGCCACCGATGCCGAGGACCGCGCGGGCGGCGATCAGGGTTCCGGCGCTGTCCGCGTAGGCGGCGAGCAGCGAGGCGCCGCCGAAGGCCGCGGCGCCGAACAGGAGCAGACGCCGGCGGCCGATGCGGTCGCCAAGGGCGCCCATCGTCATCAGCAGGCCGGCCAGGACGAAGCCGTAGATGTCGAGGATCCACAGCTGCTGGGTGCCGCTCGGTGCCAGGTCCGCGCCGATCGCCGGGAGGGCGAAGTAGAGGACCGAGACGTCCATGGAGACCAGGAGCAGCGGGAGCATCAGCACGCCGAGCGCGGTCCATTCGCGCCGCCCGGCCAGGGAGTCGGTGTCCGGTGGAGTGGTTGCGGTCGTGCTCGTCGGGTTCGTCATACCGAGGAATGTACGGGCGTATTAAACGCTTGTCTAGAACGCTTGTATAAGTCATGCGTCTGGGACGGCTGTATGGATTCCGGGTAGGGTGGTCGGCATGGGACACCGTGAGGATCTGCTGGAAGGCGCCAAGCGCTGCCTGCTGGAGAAGGGGTTCGCGCGGACGACGGCGCGCGACATCGTCAGGGAGTCGGGCACCAACCTCGCCTCGATCGGCTACCACTACGGCTCCAAGGACGCGCTGCTCGCGCAGGCCTACATCGCACTGGTGGAGGAGATGTCCTTCGAGGGCGGCGACCAGGGGCTGACCGGTGCGCCCGGTTCCCTCGAACGGTTCCGCGAGGTGTGGTCGAACATCGTCGACAGCATGCGCGGGCCCGGCTCGATGTGGCGGCTCGGCGTGGAGATCGTGACGATGGGCGATCAGATGCCGGAGGTGCGCGACCAGTTGGCGCGCGCCCAGCGCGAGGGCGGCCGGGGGCTGACCTCACTGCTGATGGGCGTGCCGGAGGAGGAGGTCTCCGACGAGACCGCCGACACCCTCGGCCGCTTCTGCATGACCCTGATGTCCGGCCTCATCTCGCAGTGGACCTTCGACCCGAAGACCGCGCCCGACGGCGACGCGCTCGCCGAGGGGCTGCGCCAGATCGTCGAGGCCGTGAACCGGAGTTGACGCGGCGCGGCGCGGGTGCCGGCGACCGGGTGGTTCCGGTGCGCCGGGTCAGCCGAGCGGGTACGTCACCACGGCGCGGGCCGGGAACCGGAGCACGTCGTCGTACAGCGGTGAGCGCTCGACGGTGACCCGGACGCCGTCGACGGAGTCGTAGTACCAGACGGGGCTCTGCAGGCCGGGCCCGCACAGGCCGTCCGGGAGCTTGTACGGCTCGCCGGCCACGCCGACGCTGCCGCGGCTCTCGTCGAACAGGTCCGCGTCCGCCGCCACGATGCCCGCGCCGCGCAGGTAGTCCGGGAGCAGGCCGCTCCGGAAGGACAGGACGGCCCTGCCGTTCCGGGTGAAGTAGTGGACGTCGGAGGCGTCGGACGGGATCGGCGTGCCGTGCACGAGGATCCGGTCCGGCAGCCGCTGCTCGCTTCCGGCACAGGCCCGTCGGTCGCCGAGCGGCTGGGGCAGGTCGTCCCGGAAGAGCCAGACGGCTCCGGCGGCGAACCCCGTCAGGGCGAGCCCCGCGATCCCCAGTGCGGCCGACCGGCGGCCCGGCCGGGGCCGTTCGCCCGCACCGTTCTCCTCCGCCGACGGCGAAGCGGCCGCCTCGCCCTGCCGTATGTCCGGACCCGAATCGCCCATGTCCGCCCCCGCCGACATTCGTGATGATTCTTGATGTGAACACGCGGAGCATACGCCGACCGGCATCCGCACACGGCCCGGAAGGCGCACCTCAGGCGAGCCGGGCCCCCTTCAGCGCCATGTGCAGCAGCAGGCGGTCCTCGCCGTCGTCCAGGTCGAGGCCGGTGAGCTGCTCGACGCGGGACAGGCGGTAGTACAGGGTCTGCCGGTGGATGCCGAGCGCGGTGGCCGTGCGGCCCGCCTGGCCCGCGTGGTCCAGGTAGACCTCCGCGGTGCGGGCCAGTTCGTGGTGGGCGGGGGCGAGGAGGGGGGCCACGGCCGGGTCGTGCGTCGCCTCCGGCGGCAGCGCGGTCAGCAGGCGGTACGGGCCGATCTCCGCCCACCGGGCGACCGGCCCGAACCGCGGCTCCGCCAGTGCGGCCCGGGCGGCCGCCGACGCCTCCTGCCAGACCGCGCCCAGCTCCGCCAGCCCGGTCCGGGCCCCGCCCACGCCCGCGGCGCAGGCCTGCGTGCCGGGGACCGGCCCCGCCGATCCCGCGGCCACGGCCGCCGCCGTCCGTGCCCCGGCGCCGCGCGCCGCCGCCGACCGGGCCTCCTCCGCCTCCTTGAGCAGCCGGGCGGCGGCCGTCAGGGCGGGGGTGGCGGTGTCCGTGCTGCGCAGCCGGACCAGGACGGCCAGGCTGTGACCGGCGGCCCCCCAGGGCAGGGCGCACAGCGCGGTGGCGTGCGGGACCGTGCGCGGGGACGGCGCGTCGTCCGGGTCGGCGGACGGCCAGGGGGCGACACAGACCAGGGTGTGCGGGGCGTCCGCGCGGGCGCCCAGGGCCGTACGGAGTTCGGCCACCGCCATGTCCTGCTGCCAGCCGCTCTCCGCGACCAGCACCGCCCGCAGCTCCCGGCCGAGGCCCGCCCCCGCCTGCGCCTCGTCCGCGAGCAGTGCCCCGATCCGCCCCGCCACCCCCATGGCGGCGGCCAGCTGGGGGTCCGTCGGACCCGGATCGGAGTCGAGCAGCCACACATAGCCGAGGACGACACCCCGATGGCGTACCGGCAGACAGATCCGCCCCCGGTACACCCCGGCCTCCGGGGTCGGCGGGATCCGGACCGGTCCGGTCGCGCGGGTGATGCCGAAGCCCTCGAACCAGGTGCGGACCGCCGTCGTGGAGCGCCGGGTCAGGATCGAGCGGGTGCGGACCGGGTCCAGCGCCGACGGATCGAGGTCGCCCTCGCTGTCGTAGGCCCCGAAGGCGATCAGCTCGAAGTCGCGGTTCTCCAGGGTCGCCGGGACGCCAAGCAGCTCCGAGATCTCGTCGACCAGCTCCTGGTAGTCGCCCTTGAATTCGGATGTCACCCGGGCATTCTCCCGCAATTCACGGATGCCTTCATACATCTGTCTGAGATCCGCTGCGCGGATGCGTGACAGCTGTCGATGGCCCACGATCGGAGGGATCCTTGACTATCACGGTGGTTCCCCGTGCCGTATCCGAATCGTCGGATCGCGGCCTGTCCGGCATGTGTTGTGGAGGTGCCCCGTGCTGGGTCCCGTGATTCTCGCCGCGTCGCGCAGCGACCGGATGCGACGTCTGATCTCGGCGGCCCCGGTGACGAAGCAGGTCGTCGACCGCTTCATCCCCGGCGAGTCGGTCGCGGACATCGTCCCGATCATCGAGGAGCTCACCGGCCGCGGCCTGGAGCTGACGATGGACGTCGTCGGCGAGGACATCACCACCCCCGAGCAGGCCGGCGCCGCCCGGGACGCCTACCTCGCGCTCGTCGAGCGGCTGAAGGGCCTCGGCCTGGGCGAGCGGGTCGAGATGTCGGTGAAGCTGTCCATGTTCGGACAGGCGCTGGACGGGGGGCATGAGCTGGCCCTCGCGAACGTCCGCCCGGTCGTCGAGGCCGCCGCCGCCATCGGTACGACCGTCACCCTCGACGCCGAGGACCACACCACCCTCGACTCGATGTTCGCCATCCACGAGGAGCTGCGCCGGGACTTCCCGCAGACCGGCTGCGTCATCCAGGCCTACCTCTTCCGCACCGAGGCCGACGCCCGCCGCCTCGCCGCGGCCGGCAGCCGGGTCCGCCTGGTCAAGGGCGCCTACAAGGAGCCCGCCGAGGTCGCCTACCAGCAGAAGCACGAGATCGACAAGGCGTACGTGCGGATCCTGCGGACCCTGATGGAGGGCGAGGGGTACCCGATGGTCGGCTCCCACGACCCGCGCCTCATCTCCATCGCCCAGGAACTCGCCCGGCTCGCCGGCCGCAAGCCCGACGACTACGAGTTCCAGATGCTGTACGGCATTCGCAGCGACGAACACCTGCGCCTCGCCGCCGAGGGCCACCGCATGCGCGTCTACACCGCCTACGGCACCGACTGGTACGGCTACTTCATGCGCAGGCTCGCGGAGAAGCCGGCGAACCTGCGCTTCTTCGTCCGCTCCATGCTCAGCAAGGGCTGAAGCGCCGTCCCACCCGCCCGTCTCCCTGCAACACCCGCTCACGTACAAGGAGTTACGGATCCCATGGACGCTGTGACCCAGGTCCCCACCCCCGTCAACGAGCCGGTGCACGGCTATGCCCCCGGCTCGCCCGAGCGCACCCGCCTGGAGGCGAAGCTCAAGGAGCTGGCCGAGAACCCGATCGAGCTGTCGATGACCATCGGCGGCGAGAAGCGGCTCGGCGGCGGCGAGCCCTTCCAGGTCGTGCAGCCGCACCACCACAAGGCCGTCATCGGCACCGGCCGGCACGCCACCCAGCAGGACGCGCAGGACGCCATCGACGCGGCCCTCGCCGCCGCGCCCGCCTGGCGCGCGATGTCCTTCGACGACCGCGCCGCGATCATCCTGCGCGCCGCCGAACTGCTCGCCGGCCCCTGGCGCGAGACCATCGCCGCCTCCACCATGCTCGGCCAGTCCAAGACCGCCCAGCAGGCCGAGATCGACAGCCCCTGCGAGCTGGTCGACTTCTGGCGGTTCAACGTCCACTACGCCCGCCAGATCCTGGCCGAGCAGCCCCCGGCCAACTCCCCGGGCGTCTGGAACCGCCTCGACCACCGCCCGCTGGAGGGCTTCGTCTACGCGATCACGCCGTTCAACTTCAGCGCGATCGCCGGCAACCTGCCGACCGCGCCCGCGCTGATGGGCAACGTCGTGGTCTGGAAGCCGTCGCCGACCCAGACCCACGCCGCCGTGCTGCTCATGCGGCTGCTGGAGGAGGCGGGTCTCCCCAAGGGCGTCATCAACCTCGTCACCGGCGACGGCATCGAGGTCTCCAAGGTCGCCCTCGAACACCGCGACCTGGCCGGCATCCACTTCACAGGCTCCACCAAGACCTTCCAGTACCTGTGGAAGACGGTCGGCAACAACATCGAGAAGTACCGCTCCTACCCGCGTCTGGTCGGCGAGACCGGCGGCAAGGACTTCCTCGTCGCCCACCCGAGCGCCGACCGGGCCGTCCTCAAGACGGCACTCACCCGCGGTGCCTTCGAGTACCAGGGCCAGAAGTGCTCGGCGACCTCCCGCGCCTACCTCCCCGCGTCCATCTGGAACGACGGCTTCCGCGAGGAGTTCGCCGCCGAGGTCGACTACCTGACCATGGGTGACGTCACCGACCTGTCGAACTTCGTCGGCGCCGTGATCGACGACCGCGCGTTCGCCAAGAACAAGGCCGCGATCGACCGCGCGAAGACCGACCCGTCCTGCGAGATCGTCGCGGGCGGCTCCTACGACGACTCGGTCGGCTGGTTCGTCCGCCCGACCGTCGTCGTGTGCAGCGACCCGGAGAACGAGGTCTTCCGTACCGAGTACTTCGGCCCGTTCCTCGCCGTGCACGTCTACGAGGACGACGAGTACGACGAGATGCTGACCCAGATGGAGTCGGTGTCCGACTACGCGCTCACCGGCTCGGTCATCTCCAACGACCGCGCGGCGGCCGCGTACACGATGGAGAAGCTGCGCTACGCGGCCGGCAACTTCTACATCAACGACAAGTCGACCGGCGCCGTCGTCGGCCAGCAGCCCTTCGGCGGCGGCCGCTCCTCCGGCACCAACGACAAGGCCGGCGCCCCGCAGAACCTGCTGCGCTGGACGCTGACCCGCGCGATCAAGGAGACGCTGGTCGCGCCGACCGACTACGCGTACCCGCACATGGGCTGACCTTCAGCCCCCCGAGCACGGGCCGGGAAGCCTGACCCACGAGCAGGCTTCCCGGCCCGTTCCCATGAGACTCAGCCCGCCGGTGTCACCGCGTCCCGGAACCTGCCCTCCGCCTCGGTGTCCGGCGCCGCCGACAGGATCACGATCTTCAGCTCCGAGTCGCCGTCCGTCAGGACGTCGCAGTCCACCGGCACCGGCCCCACCCTCGGATGCTCGACCGTCTTGCGGTCCTCGCGGTGGCCCGCCACCGTGCCGCTCGCCCACATCCGGGCGAACCGCTCGTTGCCCTCGGACAGTTCCCTGATCAGCTCCGCCAGCCGGGCGTCCCGCGGAAAGCGGCCGGTCGCGCGGCGCAGGTCGGAGACGAGCGCGAGGTCCGAGCCGTCGACGTCGTCGACGTGCACCGGCCACCAGGTGACACGGGCGTCCGCGGCGCCCACCGGGAACCGCTCCCGGGCGAAGTTGCGCAGCTCCGGCGGGGTGGCCGACGGATCACCGAGGAGCGCGGCCCAGCGGGCGTTCCAGCACAGCAGCTGCCAGTGCGCGGTGAAGACGGCGACCGCGACGTCCCCGAGCCGGCCGAGCACGCGGCACACGCCCGGCGGGAGGTCGTCGGGGATCGGACCGCCGTCGGGCGGGACCAGGCCCGCCAAGCGGTAGAGGTGCTCGCGCTCGTCGGCGGTGAGCCGCAGGGCACGGGACAGGGCGGCGACCACCTGCCCGGACGGCGCCGTGGCGCGGCCCTGCTCCAGCCGTACGACGTAGTCCACCGACACCCCGGCCAGCTCGGCGAGTTCCTCGCGGCGCAGCCCCGTCGCGCGGCGGGCCCGGCCGGTCTCGGGCACGCCCACGGCGGCCGGTGACAGCCGCTCCCGCCAGGCCCGGATCGTCGGGCCCAGACCGGCTTCCTCTTTCCTGGCCATGGCCCCCATCCTGCCCCAACCCGGTGATCCTGGTACCGCCGTTCCTACGGTCGAGGCGTCCCTGGCTGCGGCCCCACGCCGGGCAGACGATCGACGCATGACCATCACCTTCATCACCGGGGCCAACAAGGGCCTCGGCCGCGAGACCGCCCGCCGCCTCGCCGCACTCGGCCACACCGTGCTCGTCGGTGCCCGCGACCCGGAGCGGGGCGCGGCGGCCGCCGACACGCTCGGCGCGCGGTTCGTGCGGATCGACGTGACCGACGACGCCTCGGTCGCCGCCGCGGCCGCCGACGTCGCCGCCCACGAGGGCCGGATCGACGTACTGATCAACAATGCCGGTGTGGCAGGCCCGCACGGCGACCCGGGCGAGCTCAGCGCCGCCGACGCCCTCGCCGTCTTCGACGTCAACCTCTTCGGCGTGATCCGCACGACCACCGCGTTCCTGCCCCTGCTGCGCCGGTCGGCGGACCCCGTCGTCGTCAACGTCAGCAGCGGACTGGGGTCGGTCGCCGTCACCCACGACCCGGCCCGCGTCGAGTCCACGGTCGTGGCGCCGCTCTACAACTCCTCGAAGGCGGCCCTCGTCATGCTCACCACCCAGTACGCCAAGGCCTTCAAGGACATCCGCGTCAACGCCGTCGACCCCGGCTACACGGCGACCGACCTCAACGCCCACAGCGGCCCGCAGACCGTGACCGAGGGCACCGACGCGATCGTCCGCCTCGCCACCGAGCCGTCCGGCGCCGGGACCGGCCGCTTCGTCGACCGCGACGGCCCCGTCGCCTGGTAGGCCGTACGGCCCCGCGGTGCGGTGGCCCCGTACGACACTGGGGCCATGTCTCTCACCGTCGCCCACACCGCCGACCTCGACCCCGCCGACCTGCGCGCCGCCCGGGCCCTCCTGCACGAGGCGTTCGGCGGGGACTTCGCCGACAGCGACTGGGAGCACGGCCTGGGCGGCCTGCACGCCCTCGTGCACGACGAGGCGGGGCTCGCCGCCCACGGCTCGGTCGTCATGCGCCGCGCCCGGCACCGGGGCCGCTGGCTGCGCGTCGGCTACGTCGAGGCGGTGGGCGTACGGCCCGACGCCCGCCGCCGGGGTCTGGGCGGTCAGGTGATGGCGGCGCTGGAGGGGATCGTCGGCCGGGCCTACGACCTCGGCGCGCTGTCCGCCAGCGAGGACGGGGCCCGGCTCTACACCGCCCGGGGGTGGGGGCGCTGGGACGGACGGGTCTGCGCGGTGTCCCCGGAGGAGGGGATCGTGCGGCTGGCTGACGAGGAGGGGGACGTGTACGTGTGGCCCGGCCTCGCCGGGGACGTCCTCGACCCCGCCCACGAGCTGGTCTTCGACTGGCGGGACGGGGACGTCCTGTAACCCGTTCGCCCCATCCGTTTCAGACCTCAAAACCCCAGGTCACTGTCGTGTGACCGGCTTCGCCGTCTCAGATAGTAGGAAGTCCGAGTAATTGTGCAGACAGAAGCGGGCCGCTCCCTTACTTTTGTAGGAGCCGAACGTCTCGCTCGATCAAGCGAATGGCGGTCGTGAGCCGGGCCCCGTGCAGGCAACCCCTGCGGCACCGCTCCCCGCCCCTTCCGGCGTCTCGTATCCCCCCTGCCGTACTCCATGTATGTCGAAGGAGTCGATTTCCATGGCCGAGACGACCGTCCGCCGCCGAGTCCGCCACGTGTCCCGCACGAGCGATTCCGACCGCAAGAACGCCGCCGCCGCCCTCCAGCGCGCCCTCGACCGCCGCGACAACGGCGGCGAGACCGGCCACTGAGCGGCCGCTGAGCACGCCTCACCACGTCGGTAACACGTGTCACACCCGCCAGACGGGAGCCGCACCCGCACGGGGTGCGGCGCGGCCGGGACAGCCGCGCCGTACCCTGCGGAGCACTCCCCGCGTCACTGCCCGCGCCGTACCTCGAAGTGGTCGATCCGCGCACCGCTCTGCGCCAGCGCCGACACCTTCAGCCTCGGGGCCGTGCCCGCTTCCGCCTCCACCTTGAGGAAGGAGAAGCCGGTGTACCGCACCCGCGACCACTCCACCGTCTCCGCCACGTTGTGCTGCCCCTTGGCCCAGTGGAAGCTGTCCACCGCGCCGTGCCGGGGGACGTGCCCCTCGTAGCTGTCCTTGACCCCGGACGGGAACCCGTAGAGGTTCCGCCCGCCGCCGCCCGCCGTGACGTACACGATCCCGTCCCGCGTCGGGTCGGTCGAGCCGCCGACCGGGACCGCGCGGCCGACCCCGCCGTTCCGCACCGCGTCCGTGCGCTCGTAGACGTGGTTGTGGCCGTTGATCACCAGGTCCACCTGGTACTTGGCGAACAGCGGCAGCCAGGCCGCCCGGATCCCGCCGTCGGAGGCGTGCGAGGACGTCGAGTACGCGCAGTGGTGGAAGAAGACGACGACGAAGTCGACCTCCTTCGCCGCCCGCAGCTCCTTCAGCTTCTTCTCCAGCCACTTCGTCTGCCGGCCGCCGCTGTAGCCGAGGTTGGCGGGGATCTCGTACGACACGTCGTTCGCGTCGAGCGCCACGAAGCCGACGTTGCCGTAGGTGAACGCGTACACGCCCGGCGAGCCGTGCGGGTCGAAGCCGTTGTCCGGGAGGGCGAAGCGGGCGTACTGGCCGCCGTAGCCGTCGGGGGAGTACCAGGCCTCCATGTCGTGGTTGCCGGTCGTCACCATCCACGGGACGGACCGCGCCACCGGGTCGTTCTGCTTCAGGAACCGGTCCCACTCCCGGGCGTCGTAGCCGTCCGAGGTCTTCCCGGCGCCGTTGCCGTCCGCGTAGCAGATGTCGCCGGCGTGCAGGTGGAAGGCGGGGCTCTGCTTCAGCAGCGCGTTGTCACTGGCCTTGCCGGCCTGGCTGACGCCCTGGTCGCCGAAGGCGGTGAAGACGAACCGCTCCGGGCTCGCGGGCGCGGTGTGGAACGGGGTGATGGCGGAGCGGTGGCTCGGCGCGGCCGGGTCCCAGCCGTCGTGGCCGACGCCGTAGTAGTACGTGGTGCCGGGCGTGAGGCCGTCCAGGGCCGCGTGCACGTAGTACTGCTCGACCACCGGGCGCACCCCCTGCACCCCGGGCGTGTGCAGATGCCGGATCTCCGCGGCGACACGCGTGCCCAGCTCGTCCGGGCGCGTCCCGATCCGCACGAACGGCTTGCGCACCGCGGACGGCACCTGCCAGGAGATCCGCATCCGGGTCCGCGGGTCGGAGCCGAAGGCGAGATGGCGGCCGAACGGCACGACCGCCGCGCCCCGCACCGCCGAGGTGGCCGGCGCCGGACTCGCCGACTTCGCCGCACAGCCGGCGACCAGCCCGCCGCCCGCCACCGCGCCCGCCGTCACCAGGGTGCGGCGGCTCACCAGCCGGGTGCGCAGGTACTCGTACTGCTCGGCCATGCTCATCCGGGCGGCCAGCCGCGGCGGGATGCCGAAGTCGGGGATGTCCATGAGGAGGACGCTGCCCAGCGCAGGCCAACACCAGCCACACATACGGGTGAACGCAGGTCGACGGAACGACCCGCCGTGTCCGTATGCCGGACGATGTGTGTCATCCCATGGGACGAGGAGTAGGGTGCCCGCATGTCTCGCAGCATCAATCTCGCAGTGATCCCCGGTGACGGCATCGGGCAGGAAGTCGTGGCCGAAGGCCTCAAGGTCCTCTCCGCCGTCCTCCCGCAGGATGTGAAGCTGGAGACCAAGGAGTACGACTTCGGCGCCCAGCGTTACCACGCCACCGGTGAGACCCTCACCGACGCCGACCTCGACGCGCTGAAGCAGCACGACGTCATCCTGCTGGGCGCCATCGGCGACCCGAGCGTCCCCTCCGGCGTCCTGGAGCGCGGCTTCCTGCTGAAGCTCCGCTTCGCCTTCGACCACCACGTCAACCTGCGTCCGTCGAAGCTGCTCCCGGGTGTCGCCACCCCGCTCGCCGGCGAGCCGCAGATCGACTTCGTCGTGGTCCGCGAGGGCACCGAGGGCCCGTACACCGGCAACGGCGGCACCATCCGCAAGGGCACCGAGCACGAGGTCGCCACCGAGGTCTCCGTCAACACGGCCTTCGGTGTCGAGCGCGTCGTCCGGGACGCCTTCGCCCGTGCCCAGGCCCGCCCGCGCAAGAAGCTCACGCTGGTCCACAAGAACAACGTGCTGACCTTCGCCGGGCACCTGTGGACGAACATCTTCAACAAGGTCGCCGCGGACTTCCCCGAGGTCGCGACGGACTACATCCACGTCGACGCGGCGACGATCTACCTCGTCACCGACCCCGGCCGCTTCGACGTCATCGTCACCGACAACCTCTTCGGCGACATCATCACCGACCTCGCCGCGGCCGTCTCCGGCGGCATCGGCGTCGCGGCCAGCGGCAACATCAACCCGAGCGGCGAGTTCCCGTCGATGTTCGAGCCGGTGCACGGTTCCGCGCCCGACATCGCCGGCCAGGGCAAGGCGGACCCCACCGCCACGGTCCTGTCCGTCGCCCTGCTGCTCCGCCACCTCGGCTACGAGGCCGAGGCCGCCCGGATCGACGAGGCCGTCACCGCCGACCTCACCGAGCGCCAGGGCAAGCCCGCCCGCTCCACCTCGGAGATCGGCGACGCGCTCGCCGTACGAGTAGCCGGCTGACCCGCCGAGCTTCTCGAAGTACTTCGAAGCCGCCGGGTCGCACAAGCGCTCGGCGGCTTCCCCATGCCTGCCGCCGGGTGCCACCATCTACCCCGGTCCGCATTCACCCCGATTCCTTCCACCCCGGCCCCCGCGCGATAATCGAACGCGGAGCCGCGCCATGAGGGAATGCTCGGACGTCCTACGACAGGGCACTCGCCCTGCTACCGGACACCGGCCGTACGGGTGTGAGCGCGGCCCCATCACTACAACCGGTGCTGCATCTCCCGGGGGACAACCCCCGGACCCCCGGCCGAAAGACCGCAGCCGCCCCGGCCCAAGCCTGGAAGCGAAGGACCCTACCGATGACGACGCCCACGATCGAGCTCAAGCCGTCCGCACACCCGCTGCCCGCCGCGGAGCGGCAGGCGATCCTGGCCAACCCCGGATTCGGCCGCCACTTCACCGACCACATGGTCACCATCAAGTGGACCGAGGGCCGCGGCTGGCACGACGGCCAGCTCGTTCCGTACGCGCCGATCCCCCTCGACCCGGCCACCAACGTCCTGCACTACGCCCAGGAGATCTTCGAGGGCCTGAAGGCCTACCGCGGCCCCGACGGCTCGGTGGCCACCTTCCGCCCCGACCAGAACGCCAAGCGCTTCCAGCGCTCCGCCCGCCGGCTCGCCATGCCCGAGCTGCCGGTGGAGACCTTCATCGAGGCCTGTGACCTGCTCGTCCAGCAGGACAAGGACTGGGTGCCGGCGCACGGCGGCGAGGAATCCCTCTACCTGCGCCCCTTCATGATCGCCACCGAGGTCGGCCTGGGCGTCAAGCCGGCCAACGAGTACCTCTTCCTGGTCATCGCCTCCCCGGCCGGCGCCTACTTCCCCGGCGGGGTCCGGCCGGTCTCCATCTGGGCCTCCGAGGACCGCGTCCGCGCCGTCCCCGGCGGCATGGGCGACGCCAAGACCGGCGGCAACTACGCGGCCTCCCTGCTCGCCCAGGCCGAGGCTGCGGCCCAGGGCTGCGACCAGGTCTGCTACCTCGACGCGGTCGAGCACAAGTGGGTCGAGGAGCTCGGCGGCATGAACCTGTACTTCGTGTACGGCGCTGCGTCCAATGAAAAGCCGGTGATCATCACCCCGACCCTCACCGGTTCGATCCTCGAAGGCGTCACCCGCGACTCCCTCCTCACCGTCGCCCGCGACCTCGGTTACGAGTCCGAGGAGGCCCGGGTCTCCATCGAGCAGTGGCAGCGCGACTCGGAGAACGGCACCCTCACCGAGGTCTTCGCCTGCGGCACCGCCGCCGTGATCACCCCGGTCGGCACCGTCAAGCGCACGAACGCCGAGTGGCAGCAGTCGGGCGGCGAGCCCGGCGAGGTCACCCTCAGGCTCCGCGAGGCGCTCCTCGACATCCAGCGCGGCACGGTGGAGGACAAGCACGGCTGGATGCACCGGCTCGGCTGAGCCGGCCGACCGCACCACCGGTGGCCCCTCCGGCCGCACCAACGGGCGATCTTCGACCGGTCGTTCGACGCGTAGTGCCTCCCCCGTGCGGGTATCTCCTGAGTCCACGGGGGAGGGAGCACGCGTGAGCGGACGATCGCCGATGCCACGGCTGCGCTGGCTGATGCGCACGTTACGCACCCCGCGCCGCCCGCAGAGCCTCACCGTGCTCGCCCTGCTCACCGCCGTCGCGGCCATGCTGCTGTGGCGGGCCTCGTCCATGGGCAACTACGGGCAGAACCTCGCCCTCAACCTCGGCACCGACATCGTCGGCGTGGTCGTCACCGTGTTCGTCATCGGCCCCCTGATATCCCGGGCCCAGGAGGGCCGGGTCCGCGAACACACCCGGCTGGACTACGAGTGGTTCGCCGGGCAGGTGCACGGCTCGACCTCCAACGTGAAGGTCCTGGACACCTTCTCCAACCTGTTCGGACCCCAGTTCTCCGAGCGCCTGTTCCGGGGCGTCAGATCCGCCACCGCGAGCGGCGCCCGGGTGCAGATCCTGCTCCTGGACCCCGACTCCCTCGCGGTCATCCTGCGCGGCCGCGAACTGGGCGAGCAGAGCGCGGACATCCGCCGCGACATCATGCGCAACCTGCGCACCCTGGACGCGTTCGCCCGCCGCCTCGACACCACCTCCCGGCCGCTGCTGGAGGTACGGCTGTGCTCCACCTCCCCCGGTGTCACCCTCTACCGCTGGGACGAGCGCTGCCTGGTCTCCTTCCTGACCGTCGGCCGGCTCTCCGGCGAGGGCGTCCAGCTGGAGGTCGCGGTCCGCTCCCCGCTGGGCACCTTCGTCGAACAGCGCTTCGACGAACTCTGGCAGCAGGGCAAGCCGATGGAACGGTTCACCCGCATTCCCGTCACCCTCGTCGACGCCACGGACGGGCGACGGGAGTTCGTCTGCCACTTCGTCTTCCTCGACGACCGCCTGTACGTCGCCGCCCCCGACCTCGTCACCTACCTGGCCCGCCACCGGCTCGACCAACTCAGCGCCTACAGCGAGGCACTGAGCGGGTCCGGCGCGCACGACGTCATCGTCGTGGACGACGAGAGCGAGCTGCACCGACGGCTCATCCAGCACTTCGGGGAGAAGTACGATGCGCGGGCGGCCGCCTTCGTGGAGTTGCGGCCGTCCACGGTCCTGGTCACGGAATGACGGTCCGGGTCAAGGAATGACGGTCCTGGTCACGGAATAGAGGGCCCCGCCACACATGAGCTCAGCGCACCACCCCCGCTTTCGCGCCTTCACGCCCCGTGACCTGGACGGTCTGCTCCGGCGTGTCCCCCTGACGGACGATCAGCGGCTGGCGCTGCGGGCGGTCTCCTCGGTACTGCCGTTCCGTACCAACGCGTATGTCGTCGACGAGCTGATCGACTGGTCCGCCGTGCCCGAGGACCCGGTCTTCCGGCTGACCTTCCCGCAGTCCGGGATGCTGCCCGCGCCCGACGTCCGCCGGATGGCCGAACTGCTGGCCGCGGACGCCCCGCGCGCCGAGATCCAGCGCGCCGCGCACGAGATCCGGATGCGGCTCAACCCGCACCCCTCCGGCCAGCTCGACGCCAACGTCCCCGTGCACGAGGGACAGCGGCTGACCGGCCTGCAGCACAAGTACCCGGAGACGCTGCTGCTCTTCCCGCGCCAGGGCCAGACCTGCCACGCCTACTGCACCTACTGCTTCCGCTGGCCGCAGTTCGTCGGCGAGGCCGACCTGCGCATCGCCACCGACGACATCGCGGCCACCGGCTCCTATCTGCGCGCCCACCCCGAGGTCGCCAGCATCCTGGTCACGGGCGGCGACCCCCTGGTGATGAGCACACAGGTGCTGCGCCGCTACGTCGAGCCGCTGCTGCGGATCGACACCGTCCGCTCGATCCGCGTCGGCACCAAGTCCCTCGCCTTCTGGCCGTACCGCTTCACCACCGACCGCGACGCCGACGACCTGCTGCGCCTCTTCGAGGAGGTGGTGGCGAGCGGCCGGCACCTCGCCCTGATGGCCCACTTCACCCACCCGCAGGAGCTGCGCCCGCCCGTCGTCCGGGAGGCGATGCGGCGCGTCCGTGACACCGGGGCCGTGATCCGCTGCCAGGGCCCGCTGGTGGCCGGGATCAACGACAGCGCGGACGCCTGGGCCGAGCTGTGGGAGGAGACGACCACGCTCGGCGCGGTGCCGTACTACCAGTTCGTGGAGCGGGACACCGGCCCCCAGGGCTACTTCGGCGTCCCGCTCGCCCGCGGCCACGCCATCTTCCGCGACGCCTACGCGCGGGTCTCCGGCCTCGCCCGCACGGTCCGCGGCCCGGTCATGTCGGCGATGCCCGGCAAGGTCTGTGTGGACGGCGTCACCGAGGTGGCCGGCGAGAAGGTCTTCGCCCTCCATCTCATCCAGGCCCGCGACCCGGACCTGGTCGGCCGCCCCTTCTTCGCCGCGTACGACGAGGGCGCGACCTGGTTCACCGACCTCAAACCGGCGTTCGGGGCGACCCGGTTCCTGCCGGGGCTGGAGGCGGGCTGACCCGTTTCGGGGAGAAGTGCGATGCCCCCGGTGACCGGAGCGCGCTGTGAACGCCCCCGTCGCCACGGCGGGTGGCACCCTCGCCATATCGCTCACGGCACTCGCCCACACGCCGTGGCCGATCGTCAGCGTCGTCACGGGCTGCTTCGTCGTGGTCAGCAGCGCCCAGCGTCTCGTCAACGCGTGGAACACACTCATGCGCGGCGTCTATGAACGACGGGCGCTGCGAGCCTCGGAACCGGCCGAGGTGCTGGCGCACCTGAGCAGAACCCCCGCGAGTGGCGACGAAGACCCTGCCGAGCCGGAGGAGCCTCGGTAGGGCCTCGTCCTCAGACGCCGGACGGGCTGGGATGCGGGGCCGAACGGTCTTCGTTCTCGGGGACCGGTCGGGCCGGGTTTGCCGGTTTCGATGTGAGCAGCAGGTAGACCGCTCCGCCCACCAGCCCTGACAGCAGGAAGCTGCAGTCCACCCCGCCCGTCAGCGTGAGCAGCGGGCCCTCGTACGACGGGAGCGACACCGCCAGCAGGCCGACGCCCGCGCCCAGGGCCCAGGACGCCGTGGCCCGGATGTTCCAGCCGGCCCGGTACCAGTAGATCCCGCCCCGTGAGCGGCGGTTGAAGACCTGCAGGGCGTCCGCGTCGTACACGCCCCGGCAGCGGACGAAGCCGATCAGGGTGATGACCGCCCACGGGGTGCCGATGGCGGTGAGCAGGAGGACGAAGGACGTCATCGCCGACTGCGCGTTCCAGGCGTAGTGGCCGGCGAAGACGCAGGCGGTGGCGACGACCGCGACCGTGCAGGTGGCGCGGGCGCGGGACGCGCGGGGCAGGATCGCGTCCAGGTCCAGGCCCATCGAGTAGAGCATCAGGCCCGCGTTGCCGACCGAGCCCGCGGAGGCGGAGAGCAGGAGCGGGACCAGGTACCAGGCGGGGGAGGCCGACACCAGCGGGCCGGCGTAGTCCGTCGCCGCCCGCGCGGCGTACGCGGTGAACGTGCCGAACAGCTGCGGGACCAGGAGGCCCAGGACCAGGCCCAGCCAGGTTCCGTGCAGGACCCGGCGGGAGGTGTGGCGGGCCGGGGAGATGTAGCGGGTGTAGTCGCCGAGGAGGGTGATGAAGGCGACCGGCCCGGACAGCCCGGCGGCCACCGCCGCCAGACACCACGTCGGCCAGAAGCCGCCCAGCAGGTAGCCGCCCGCCTCCGGCAGCGCGGAGGTGGTGAAGTGCGGGGCGTAGGCGAAGATCCCGAGGACCAGCAGGGCCGTCATGCCGATGGCGAGGACCTTGGACATGGCGAGCAGCACCCGGTAGCCGTACACCGCGCCCGCCACCGTCGCCGCCGCGAGCACCGTGTAGACCGCGGCGTACGCCACCCCGTCCGCCGGCATCCCGAACAGCCGTCCCAGCACGCTCACCATCACGTCGCCGCCGATCCACACGGTCAGCGCGGTGTAGCCGAGGGCGAGCAGCAGGCCCACCACCGAGCCGACCAGCCGCCCGCGCACCCCGAACTGGGCGCCGGAGGAGGTGGACAGGTTGGTCGCGGTGCGCAGCGAGACCAGGGCCAGCGGGGCCGTGAACACCGTGCCGACCAGCGTGCCCGCCACGATCGCGGTCACCGACGCCCACCAGCCGAGCCCGAAGGACGGCGGCAGCCAGCCGAAGATGATCACGCCGAGGCAGAGGTTGGAGCCGAGCAGGATCGAGACCAGGTCCTTCGGCCCGCTGCTGCGTTCCCCGTCCGGGATGGTGTCGACTCCGCGCTGTTCTATCGGCATGGCTGGTCTCCTCCGACGGCCGCCTAGGGGTTAGAACGACGTTCAATGTGAGTGACCATCCAGGCGATGTCAATGGTTCCCTTCTCGTAATCCGGCATTTAGAGTGTTGTTCTAAGTCGAGTCAGGCAAGAGGAAGCGAAGGAGGTGCCGGGCGTGCGACTGACCCCCACGGAACGTGACCGGCTGCTGCTCTTCGGAGCCGCCGAGCTGGCCCGTGCCCGCCGCGCCCGGGGCCTCAGGCTCAACGTGCCGGAGGCCACCGCGCTGATCGCGGACACCGTCTGCGAGGCCGCCCGGGACGGCCGGCGGCTCGCCGAGGCGATCGAGGCGGCCCGCGCCGTCCTCGGCCCGGCCGACGTACTGCCCGGCGTCGCCGACGTCGTCACCGAGGTGCATGTCGAGGCCGTCTTCGACGACGGATCGCGGCTCGCCGTCGTCACCGACCCGATCGGCGGCGGCGGACTGGGCGAGGACGCGCCCGGCGCGCTGCTGCCGGGGCCCGAGCACGCCGACCCGGAGGCGGTCGTACGGCTGACCGTCACCAACACCGCGACCGTGCCCGTCTCCGTCACCTCGCACTTCCACTTCTTCGAGGCCAACCCGCGCCTCGACTTCGACCGCGCCGCGGCCTACGGCCTGCGGCTCGCCGTGCCCGCCGGGTCGTCCGTGCGGTTCGGGCCGGGGGAGTCGCACGAGGTCGGTCTCGTCCCGATCGGCGGCGCCCGGGTCGCCATCGGCTTCGCCGGGCTCGTGGACGGGCCGCTGGACGCGCCCGGCGCCCGCGAGGAGGCGCTGCGCCGCGCCGCCGCCTGCGGATACCTGGGCATTCGAGAGCAGGAGACCGAGCGATGAGCCGCCCCGGAGGCCACCCCGCCGAGGACCGCCGCCTCACCCCGCACGAGTACGCGGCCACCCACGGCCCCCGCGCCGGCGACCGCGTCCGGCTCGGCGACTCGGGGCTCGTGATCCGCGTCGAGGACGACTCCCAGCGCCACGGCGACGAGTTCCTGGCCGGCTTCGGCAAGACGGCCCGGGACGGGCTGCACCTCAAGGCCGCCGCCGTCCGTGACACCTGTGACGTCGTGATCAGCAACGTCGTCGTCATCGACGCCGTGCTCGGGATCCGGAAGGTGTCCATCGGGATCCGCGAGGGGCGGATCTGCGCGATCGGGCGGGCCGGGAACCCCGACACCCTCGACGGGGTGGACGTCGTGGTCGGCACCGGTACGTCCATCGTGTCCGGCGAGGGGCTCATCGCCACCGCCGGGGCCGTCGACACGCACGTCCACCTGCTGTCGCCGCGCATCATGGAGGCCTCGCTGGCCTCCGGTGTCACGACGATCATCGGGCAGGAGTTCGGGCCGGTGTGGGGCGTCGGCGTCAACTCGCCCTGGGCGCTGAAGCACGCCTTCAACGCCTTCGACGCCTGGCCGGTCAACATCGGCTTCCTCGGCCGGGGTTCGTCCTCGCACGCGGCTCCGCTGGTTGAGGCGCTGGCCGAGGGGGGTGCCTCCGGCTTCAAGGTGCACGAGGACATGGGCGCCCACACCCGGGCGCTGGACACGGCCCTGCGGGTCGCCGAGGAGCACGACGTCCAGGTCGCCCTGCACAGCGACGGGCTGAACGAGTGCCTGTCGGTGGAGGACACCCTCCGCGTCCTAGAAGGCCGCACCATCCACGCCTTCCACATCGAGGGCTGCGGCGGCGGACACGTGCCCAACGTCCTGAAGATGGCCGGTGTCCCCAACGTCATCGGCTCCTCCACCAACCCCACCCTGCCCTTCGGCCGGGACGCGGTCGCCGAGCACTACGGGATGATCGTCTCCGTCCACGACCTCAAGACCGACCTGCCCGGCGACGCCGCCATGGCCCGCGACCGCATCCGCGCCGGGACCATGGGCGCCGAGGACGTGCTGCACGACCTGGGCGCGATCGGCATCACCTCGTCCGACGCGCAGGGCATGGGCCGGGCGGGGGAGACCGTCCGCCGCACCTTCGCCATGGCCGGCAAGATGAAGGCCGAGCTCGGCGCCCCGGACGACGGCCACGACAACGAGCGCGTCCTGCGCTACCTGGCCAAGCTGACCATCAACCCCGCCATCGCCCACGGCCTCGCCCACGAGGTCGGCTCGATCGAGGTCGGCAAGCTGGCCGACATCGTGCTGTGGAACCCGGAGTACTTCGGCGCCAAGCCGCAGCTCGTCCTCAAGTCCGGTTTCCCCGCGTACGGCGTGACCGGCGATCCGAACGCGGCCACCGACACCTGCGAACCCCTCGTCCTGGGGCCGCAGTTCGGGGCGTACGGCGCCACCCCCGCCGACATCTCCGTCGCGTTCGTGGCCCAGGCCGCCCTCGACCAGGGCCACGACACCATGCCCACCCGGCGCCGCCGGGTCGCCGTCCGCGGCACCCGCGGCATCGGCCCCGCCGACCTGCGGCTCAACACCCGGACCGGAGCGGTCGACGTGGACCGGCGCACCGGCCTGGTCACCCTCGACGGCGAGCCGCTCAGCTCGGAGCCCGCCGACTCCGTCTCCCTCAACCGCCTCTACTTCCTGTAAATGCCAGAGCCTCTAAGGACCCCCATGAACAAGGCTGCCTCCGACGGCTTCCGGATGCCCGCCGAGTGGACCCCGCACGAGCGGACCTGGATGGCGTGGCCGGGCCCCAACCCCACCTTCGACGACGCCGACGACCTCATCGCCGCCCGGATGGCCTGGGCGTCGGTGGCCCGCACGATCCTCCGCTTCGAACCGGTGACGGTCGTGTGCGGCCCGGGCCAGTCGGCCGAGGCGCAGGCGCTGCTCGGGCCCGGCGTCGACACCGTCGAGCGTGACCTCGACGACGCCTGGATGCGGGACATCGGCCCCACCTTCCTCACCAACGGCCGCGAACTGGCCGCCGTGGACTGGACGTTCAACGGCTGGGGCGCCCAGCACTGGGCCCGCTGGGAGCACGACGCGAAGATCGCCGCGTATGTCTCGGACCTCGCGGGCGCGCGGACGTACGCCTCGAAGCTGGTGAACGAGGGCGGTGCGATCCACGTCGACGGCGAGGGGACCGTCCTGCTGACCGAGACCGTGCAGCTCGGCCCCGAGCGCAACCCGGGCTGGACCAGGGAGGAGGTCGAGGCGGAGATCCACGGGATGCTCGGCACCCGCAAGGCGATATGGCTGCCCCGCGGCCTCACCGGCGACTACCCCCCGTACGGCTTCGGCACCCTCGGGCACGTCGACATCGTCGCCGCCTTCGCCCGCCCGGGCGTCGTGGTGGCGCACTCCCAGCCCGACCCCGCGCACCCCGACCACGAGGTGTCCCAGGAGATCATCGGCCTGCTGCGGTCCCGGACCGACGCGCGCGGCCGGACCCTGGAGGTCGTCGAGGTGCCGGCCCCGACCGCCCTGGAGGCCGACGGCCACTGGGCCGACTACTCCTACATCAACCACTACCTGTGCAACGGCGGGGTCGTGCTGTGCGGGTTCGACGACCCGCGCGACGAGATCGCCGCCGGGATCTTCCGCCGTCTCTTCCCCGAGCGGACGGTCACCCTGGTGGACGCCCGTACGATCTTCGCGGGGGGTGGAGGCATCCACTGCATCACCCAGCAGCAGCCGAGGATCTAGTTCCAGGGGACCTGGTTCTGGTCGTAGTTCGAGGAGCCGAAGATGGCCGGTGGGCGCAGACAGGCCCCGCCCCGCGAGGAGGTGCTCGCCGCCGCCATGACGATGATCGCCGCACGGGGCCTGGAGAAGCTCACCATGGCCGCGCTCGGCCGCGAGGTCGGGATGAGCAGCGGCCATCTCCTCTACTACTTCCACTCCAAGGACGAACTGCTGCTGCAGACCCTGGAGTGGAGCGAGGGCCGGCTGGGCGCCGAGCGCGGCCGGCTGCTCACCCGGCGCGGCACCGCCCGCGAGCGCCTCGACGCCTACGTCGACCTGTACGTGCCCGACGGGCACCGGGACCCGCACTGGACGCTCTGGCTGGAGGTCTGGAACCGCTCGCAGAACGCCGACGAGGCGGCCCGCGACCGGCAGGCCGCCATTGAGGGCGCCTGGCACCGCGACCTGGTGGCGCTGCTCGCCGAGGGCGTCTCACGCGGCGAGTTCCGGCCCGTCGACCCCGACCGCTGCGCCGCCCGCCTGCGCGCCCTGCTCGACGGCTTCTCCATCCACGTGGCGATCGGGCTGCGCGGCACGGACCGGGCGCAGGTTCTCGGCCACGTACGCGAGTTCCTGGAAGCGGATCTTCTCGCGGACGCGTGACCTTACGACCCGGTTGTACGCAATACGGGTGATTGACCCGGGTTGGGCGGCACGGTTTCATCCTGTCGAGCCCTCGGCGCAGGGCCGGGGGCACGGGGATCGACACGATCACCGGCGACGCCATCGCTCACAGGGGGAACAGACCATGGACATCGGCGCACGAGCCTTACTGGCCACCGCCCTCGTCACCGCCGCGGTGACTCTGGCGGGCACGACGGCGACCGCGGCACCCGAGGTGCCGTACACCGAGCGCGCCAGCATCGCCCAGGGCGACGGGCAGCTGGCCGAGGCGTCGTTCGGGGCGGCGGCCACGGACCTGGGCGTCGCGTTCACCTCGAACGGGGCCGCCTACAGCGGGGACGCCAACGGACAGTCCGACGTGTACTACCGCAGCTCGGCCGGGACGTCCGTGGTCAGCTACGCGGCGCAGGCCGGCGGCGGCACGGGCGACGGCCCCTCCTACGATCCCTCGGCCTGCTCCACCGGCCGCTTCATCGCCTTCGTCTCCCAGGCCGCCAACCTGACGACCACCCCGCGCCAGGACCACGAACCGCTGATCTACCTGCGCAACCGCAGCGTCGGCAAGATCGGCTCGCTGCCCCGCAGCTACGAGGGCGTGCCGTTCACGTCGATGGGCGATCCGGCGATCAGCTTCGACTGCCAGTGGGTCGCCTTCGTGGCCACGCTCCCCTCCACCCCCGACCACGTGGAGCAGTCGCGCGTCTACCGGTACCGCGTCTACGACGGCTCGGTCACGCCGGTCAGCCAGGTCTCCGAGGACGGTTCGCGCGCCGCGGGCCGGCCCTCGATCAGTGCCGACGGCCGGTACATCGCCTACCAGTACGCGATCCCGCACCGTGGCGGACCGGCCAACCACAGCGACGTCTACGTCCGCGACATGGACACCGGGACCCTGGAGAAGGCCTCCGTGGCGCGCGACGGGGGAGCGGCGAACCGCGAGTCCACCGGACCGTCGATCAGCGCCGACGGCCGCACGGTGGCCTTCGACTCGTACGCCTCGAACCTCACCCGCGGGGACACCAACGGCAGTGCCGACGTCTTCGTCCGCGATCTCGACCGCGGCCGCACCCGGCTGATCAAGGGCCAGGGCAAGGGCGCGGGCAGGGGCACCTTCACCTACGGGGCCTCGCTCAGCGCGGACGGGCTCCGGGTCGCCTACGAGTCCGGGCGCCTGGCCGATCCGTCGGCACCGCGCCAGGTCTGGCTCGCGGATCTGTCCACCGGCAGGGCGCGGCTCGTCAGCGCGGACCCGCGGGGCGGCCCGGGCGACGGCTCGTCGACGAGCCCGTCCATCCGGCCGGACGGACTGGCGGTCTCCTTCGAGTCGTACGCCGACGACCTGGTGACGGGCGACACGAACGGCACCGCCGACGTGTTCGTACGGCACCTGGGCTGACGCCCGCGCCGACACCTGTGCCGCACTCCACAGTGTTCGCATCATGAGACGGACGGTGAGCACGGGGCGGTCTGTGCCAGACTGCCTCCGTGCTCTCGTTCGCCACGATTATTGGCAGCAGGCGCGCCGGTCCGCAGTGACCACCACGTACGACCAGGTACGGGTGGCCATCGTCGTCCTCGACCCGCGCGCAGACCTCTCGCACCCGCGAGGGGTTTTTTCGTTTTCCGGCCCACCTTCAGCCGGACGGCGAGCGCGAGGGACCATGGAGGGACGGTGGAGCCGGTCATTCCGGTACGACCGAGAAAAGACATCAGGAGCCTAGGGACCATGACCGAGACGGAAACCCACGAGCTGGACGACTCGTTCCACGTCTTCGACACCACCCTGCGCGACGGCGCGCAGCGCGAGGGCATCAACCTCACCGTCGCGGACAAGCTGTCCATCGCACGGCACCTGGACGACTTCGGCGTGGGCTTCATCGAGGGCGGCTGGCCGGGCGCCAACCCCCGGGACACCGAGTTCTTCGCCCGCGCCCAGCAGGAGATCGACTTCAAGCACGCCCAGCTGGTCGCCTTCGGCGCCACCCGCCGGGCCAACGCCAAGGCGGCGGAGGACCCCCAGGTCAGGGCGCTGCTGGAGTCCGGCGCCCCGGTCATCACCCTGGTCGCCAAGTCCCATGACCGGCACGTCGAGCTGGCGCTGCGCACCACCCTCGACGAGAACCTGGAGATGGTCCGCGACACGGTGTCCTTCCTGAAGGGCCAGGGCCGCCGGGTCTTCGTCGACTGCGAGCACTTCTTCGACGGCTACCGCGCCAACCCCGAGTACGCCAAGGCCGTCGTACGGGCCGCCTCGGAGGCCGGCGCCGACGTGGTCGTCCTCTGCGACACCAACGGCGGCATGCTCCCCGCCCAGGTCCAGGCCGTGGTCTCGACGGTCCTCGCCGACACCGGCGCCCGGCTCGGCATCCACGCCCAGGACGACACCGGCTGCGCGGTCGCCAACACCCTCGCCGCCGTCGACGCGGGCGCCACCCACGTCCAGTGCACGGCCAACGGCTACGGCGAGCGGGTCGGCAACGCCAACCTGTTCCCGGTGGTAGCCGCCCTGGAGCTCAAGTACGGCAAGCCGGTGCTGCCGGAGGGCCGGCTCCGCGAGATGACCCGCATCTCGCACGCCATCGCCGAGGTCGTCAACCTCACGCCCTCCACCCACCAGCCCTACGTGGGCGTCTCGGCCTTCGCGCACAAGGCCGGCCTGCACGCCTCCGCCATCAAGGTCGACCCCGACCTCTACCAGCACACCGACCCCGCCCTCGTCGGCAACACCATGCGCATGCTGGTCTCCGACATGGCCGGCCGCGCCTCGATCGAACTCAAGGGCAAGGAACTCGGCGTCGACCTCGGCGGCGACCGCGAACTGGTCGGCCGGGTGGTGGAGCGGGTCAAGGAGCGCGAGCTCCAGGGCTACACCTACGAGGCCGCCGACGCCTCCTTCGAGCTGCTGCTGCGCGCCGAGGTCGAGGGCAAGCCGCGCTCGTACTTCCGCGTGGAGTCCTGGCGGGCCATCGTCGAGGACCGCCCCGACGGCACCCACGCCAACGAGGCCACGGTCAAGCTCTGGGCCAAGAGCGAGCGCATCGTCGCCACGGCCGAGGGCAACGGCCCGGTCAACGCCCTGGACCGCGCCCTGCGCGTGGGCCTCGAGAAGATCTACCCGCAGCTCGCCAAGCTGGACCTGGTCGACTACAAGGTCCGCATCCTGGAGGGCAAGCACGGCACCGAGTCCACCACCCGGGTCCTGATCTCGACCTCCGACGGCACCGCCGAATGGTCGACGGTGGGCGTCGCGGAGAACGTCATCGCCGCCTCCTGGCAGGCCCTGGAGGACGCGTACACCTACGGCCTGCTGCGCGCGGGGGTCGAGCCGGCGGAATAGTCGGGAGGACTGCCCGGCGTCGGCTCGGCCGACGCCGGGTGGGTAGGGGTTGTGAACAGGTGGTGACCGCCGTTGATTGAACGCGTTCTGGCGCGCATGAGTGAGCGTGCCGGGCGCTGGCAGGCGTGCCCCGGGCAGGGAACGGAAGTTCTTGCGTCGAATACGTGACCTTCACTGGTGGCGGTCGTTGGGCGGGGTGACGGATTTCGGTGACACCGGGTCGGGGGTGTGGGCGGTGGGTGGGCTGCGGGAGGCGGCGGCACCGTTCGTGGTGTCCGGTCCTGCGGGGGTCACGGTCCGTACCCGGTTCAGAGGTCTGACCAGTGAGGACGCGAGGGTGCTGTGCCTGGTCGGTGACTACCTCGCATCGCTTGCCTCCCGTGATCTGAAGACCCGGTGCGCGGCCGGGCCGGACCACGACAGTGAGCAGTGGGCGCGGCGCAAGCGTGCCCTGAGCGAGGAGTCGTCTTCCCGCTGGGCCGGGTCGGTCACGAAGGTCAGCCACGACCAGCGGGCGCTCGCCCGGCGCGGCCAGCTCGCGTACATCCAGAGCCTTCAGACAGGGATCGCCACGATCACGCATCGGTTGTCCCTGCCTCTGGGCGAGAAGGGCGGCAAGCACGCTCCGGGCGGCTACCGCTCACGCAAGGAGTGGCACTCCAAGTCCCGCCGTCTGCACGTTCTCAAGGACCGGCTGGAGGCGGCGCGGGCCGACTGGCAGGCCGGGGTCGTACACGTGGTGCGCGGCGGCAAACGCCTGCTGACCACACGGCACCACCTGAAGGCGGCGCGGCTGACCGAAGAGGAGTGGCGTCGGCGGTGGCAGGCCGAACGACGGTTCCTCCAGGCCGACGGCGAGTCCGGCAAGCGCTACGGCAACGAGACCATCCGCGTCACCCTCGACGGCGAAGTCTCCCTCAAGCTCCCCGCGCCGCTGGCGCATCTGGCGAACGCCCCGCACGGCCGGTACGTCCTCACCGCCCGGGTGTCCTTCGCACACCGGGGCGAGCAGTGGGCCGACCGTGTCACCGCGAACCGGGCCGTGGCCTACCGCATCCACGAAGACACCGCACGCGGCCGCTGGTACCTGACCGCCTCCTGGACCCTTCCGCCCGTCCGGACGATCCCGTTGGCGACGGCCCGCGCGAACGGGCTGGTCGGCGTCGACACCAACGCAGACCACCTCGCCGCCTGGCGCCTCGACCGGCACGGCAACCCGGTCGGTGAACCGCTCCGGTTCGCATACGACCTCACCGGCACTGCTCAGCACCGCGACGCACAGGTGAGGCACGCGCTGATCCGGCTGCTGCACTGGGCCAGACGTCATGGCCTTGCGATCGCCGTCGAGGACCTCGACTTCACCGCGGAGAAGACCCGGGAGAAGTACGGGCGCAGGAAGCGGTTCCGGAAGCTGATCTCCGGCATGCCCGTGGCCAGGCTGCGGGCCCGGCTCGTGTCCATGGCGGCCGAACTCGGCATTCCAGTCATCGCTGTCGACCCCGCCTACACCTCCCGGTGGGGTGCCCAGCACTGGCAAAAGGCTCTCACCAGTAAAACTCGTAAGACCGCTCGTCACGACGCGGCAGCGGTGGCGATCGGAAGGCGCGCCCTGGGGCACCCGATCCGGCGTCGGACGGCACCGCCCCGTACCCACCAGAGCGATGGGTGCGGGCATCGGACCGTCCAGGCCCGACCGGGCACCCCGGGGCGTGAGGGAAGCCGCCCCCGCATCCCCGGACCACGGACACGATCCGTCGGCGCCGGACGCGGAGCGAACGCGGTCGACCAGAACGCCCAGCACCGTCCGGGGCGTTCGGCTGAGCGTGAATCCTGGCAACAGGACTCACTCCCGCTCAGTCTCTAGGAACGGTTCAGCTGGAGCGCCTGCCTGCTCAGCGGGACGACGTCCGCGAGATCGTGGGAGATCGAGAAGCTGTTGAGGTTCGGGTCGGTCTGCCTGGCTGGTACGTCCTCGTACATGTGCCCGTACCGTGCCAGGTCCGAGGCGCCCATCGGATTGCGCAGGAACGACAGGCCGATCCCGTTCGTCGGCGAGAATCGGAGCGTACGGGGGGCTCCTCGTCGGCACGTGGGGGGTGCTTCGCATGGGCACATCGCCCTTCCTGACGGGACGTCTTGACGGGTGTGCGAGCCGTTAGTTAACTCACGTCGTGATCTAAGCCATGAGTGAACTGTGAGAGCCCCGAGTGAACCAGAGAGTCGAGGGAAGGTCCATGCCAAGAGCCGCCCTGCTCGTCTCCACCGCCCTACTCGCAGCCCTGATCCCCCTGTCGGCCGCCAGCGCCGCCGACGACCCGGCCCCCACCCCCGTCGACCGCTTCGAGGGCGAGGTCCCCTTCGCCTCCCAGCCCGCCGAGGGCATCTTCACCTGGGGGAGCGACAGCGACGACCCGCCCGCCCTCCAGTTCGCCGACCGCGCCGACGCCCCCGAGGGCGCCAAGGTCCTCGCCGGGACCTACGACATCAGCGGCTACGGCGGCTTCACCCACGACTACGCCGCCACCGAACCCGCCCACGACTGGTCCGCCCACCAGGGCATCCGCTTCTGGTGGGACGGCCAGGACAACGGCAAGAAGATCGCCTTCGAGATCAAGGACGGCGGCGCCAACGGCGAGGCCTCCGAGCTGTGGACGACGTCCTTCACCGACGACTTCACCGGCTGGAAGCAGATCGAGATCCCGTTCTCGGACTTCGTCTACCGGACCGACTACCAGCCGGTCGGAGGCATCGACCACCTCCTCGGCCTGACCCAGATGTGGGGCTACGCGGTCACGCTCCCGGTCGGCGTGCAGGGCCATTTCGCCATGGACGACGTGGAGTTGTACGGCAAGGCGGACCAGGCACTGCGGGCCTCCGTCACCACGGACGCGGCCGTCTACCCGGTCAAGGAGGGCGGTACGGCGACCGTGAAGGTCACCGTCGCCACCACCGGCTCGGCCCCGATCGACGACCCGGTGACCGTCGCCTACGAGACGTCCGGCGGGACCGCCGCCGCCGGCAAGGACTACAAGACGGTCTCCGGCACCGTCACCTTCCCCGCCGGCACGGCCTCCGGGGCCACGCAGACCATCAAGGTGCCCACGCTGAAGGACCGTTCGGCCGAATCGGCAGAGACCATCCCGCTGAAGCTCGCGGTCACCGGCGCCAAGGCCCCCGCCGAGACCCCGCAGGTGGTCATCGACGCGCACGGACTGCCGTATCTGGACAGCAAGTTGCCGGTGAAGAAGCGGGTCGCCGATCTCCTCTCCCGGATGTCCCTGGCGGAGAAGGTCGGCCAGATGACCCAGGCCGAGCGCGGTGCGGTGGGCACCGGCGGTGACGTCACCGCGTACGACCTCGGCTCCCTGCTCTCCGGCGGCGGCTCGACCCCCACGCCCAACACGGCCGCGGCCTGGGCGCAGATGATCGACTCCTTCCAGCTCCGGGCGCAGGCGACCCGGTACCAGATCCCGCTGATCTACGGCGTCGACGCGGTGCACGGCCACAACAACCTGGCCGGTGCCACGATCATGCCGCACAACATCGGCATCGGCGCCACCCGCGACCCCGGGCTCGCCGAGAAGACCGGCGCGGTGACCGCCTCCGAGGTCCGCGCCACCGGCATCCCCTGGGACTTCGCGCCCTGCCTCTGTGTCACCCGTGACGAACGCTGGGGCCGTTCCTACGAGTCCTTCGGCGAGGACCCGGCCCTGGTGAAGTCCATGGAGACCATCATCCAGGGCCTCCAGGGACGGGCCGACGGACGTGACCTGAAGGACGACGACAAGGTCCTGGCCACCGCCAAGCACTTCGTCGGCGACGGCGGCACCGCCTACGGCTCCTCCACGACCGGGTCGTACACCGTCGACCAGGGCGTCACCACGGTCACCCGGCAGCAGCTGGAGGCCGTCCACCTGGCACCGTTCCAGACCGCCGTCGACCGGGGCATCGGCACCGTCATGCCCTCCTACTCCTCCCTGGACATCGTCGGCGACGGCCAGGGCCCGGTGAAGATGCACGCCCGCACCGACATGATCACCGGGGTGCTGAAGGGGCAGATGGGCTTCCAGGGCTTCGTGATCAGTGACTGGAACGCCATGGACCAGCTCCCCGGCGACTACGCCGCCCACGTGCGCACGGCCGTCGACGCGGGCGTCGACATGATGATGGTCCCGTACGGCTACAAGGACTTCACGGCGTCCCTGACCGACCAGGTGACGGCGGGCACCGTCAGCGAGCAGCGCATCGACGACGCGGTGTCCCGCATCCTCACCCAGAAGTTCAGGCTGGGCCTCTTCGAGCACCCGTACGCCGACACCAGCGGTGCCGCGCAGATCGGCTCCGCCAAGCACCGGGCCGTCGCCCGGCAGGCGGCCGCCGAGTCCCAGGTGCTGCTGAAGAACTCCGACAGCGTCCTGCCCCTGAAGAAGTCGGAGAAGGTGTACGTCGCCGGGTCCAACGCCGACGACCTCGGCAACCAGACCGGCGGCTGGACCCTCACCTGGCAGGGCCAGTCCGGTACCCACACCACCGGCACCACCATCCTCCAGGGCATGAAGAACGCCGGGGGAGACGTCACCTACTCCAAGGACGCCTCGGCGCCCACGAGCGGTTACGACGTCGGGGTGGTCGTGGTCGGCGAGACCCCGTACGCCGAGGGCGTCGGAGACGTCGGCAACGGCAACGACCTCACGCTGACCCCCGCCGACCAGGCCGCCGTGGACAAGGTGTGCGCGGCCATGAGGTGCGCGGTGCTGATCGTCTCCGGGCGCCCGCAGCTGATCGGCGACCGGCTCGGCGAGATCGACTCCCTGGTGGCGTCCTGGCTGCCGGGCACCGAGGGCGACGGCGTGGCCGACGTGCTCTACGGGAAGAAGGCCTTCACCGGGCAGCTCCCGGTCACCTGGCCGAAGTCCGAGGCGCAGCTGCCGATCAACGTGGGCGACGCGTCGTACGACCCGCAGTACCCCTACGGCTGGGGTCTGACCACCCTGACCAGGGCCCCCAAGGGCGGCGAGGCCACCCTGAAGTCGCTCGGCGCGGCCGCGAGGGCGGCTGAACGGGCGGGCTCCGACGCGGCCGGCCGGAGGCTGGTCGCCAAGGCGCGGCTGCTGGTCCAGGCGAAGATCGGGCAGTCGATCACGACCGCCGTCTCCAAGCCCTTCGCCGACGCCGACCACCTGCTGCTGACCGGCAAGTACGGCGCGGCGGTGGAGAAGCTGACGGAGGCGTACCGGGCAGCGTAGAGGGAGAGCGCTCTTTGGGAGGCTTCGGGGTAGTTTCGAAGCATGAAGGCGGTGCGACGGACCACCCGAAGCCTCCCGGGGCTGCTGTTCCTGGCGTTCGCGCTGGCGCTGGTCGCCCTGACCGCGTCCGTCCCGCGGGCGTCCGCGGTCACCGGCGTCTCGGCGATCGCGGACGCCCTGCGCAAGAACCCGGTGTACGTCGACCCGGCGGCCGCGGCCCAGCTCTCCACGGCCGACGCCGACACCCTGGCCCGGCAGATCAAGGACGCCGACAAACCTCTGTTCATCGCCGTCCTGCCGGCCGGCTACCCGACCCAGAACCTCTTCACGAACCTGCGCACCGCCACCGGCGTCACCGGCCTCTACGCGATCCGCCTCGGCGACCGCTTCGACGCCCGCGCCGACTCCTCGGTGCTCTCCCGGACGGCCGTGCAGAACCTGGTCACCAGCGTCCAGGGCGAGACCGCCAGGACCCAGCTGACCGACTTCACCGACCGCGCCCTGACCAACATGGGCGGCAAGGCCCCCGCGGCCTGGGGCGGCGGCAGCTCGGGCGGTTCGGGCGTCTCCGGTACGGCGCTGATCACCATCGGGGCCGTGGTCGTGGCCGGCGGGGCGGGCGCCTACGCGCTGGTCCGCCGTAACCGCCGGCGCCACGAGGAGGAGCAGCGGGCCGCCCTGGACCGGCTCCGGGTGGTCGTGGACGAGGACATCACCGCGTTCGGCGAGGAACTGGACCGCCTCGACTTCCACCCGGCCGAGCCCGGCGCCGACGACGCGATGCGCGCCGACTACGAGCGCGCCCTGAACGCCTACGAGCAGGCGAAGTCCGCCATGGCCGAGGCCCGCAGACCGGAGGACGTCCGCGGGGTCACCCAGGCCCTGGAGGACGGCCGCTTCTCGCTCGCCCAGCTGGCCGCCCGCCGCGAGGGCCGCCCGCTCCCGGAGCGCCGCCCGCCCTGCTTCTTCGACCCCCGGCACGGCCCCTCGGTCACGGACGCCACCTGGGTCCCGCCCGGCGGCGCACCCCGCGAGGTCCCGGTCTGCGCGGCCGACGCGACCCGCCTGGCCGACGGCCGCGACCCGGTGGTCCGCGAGGTCGACACCGACTACGGCCGCCGCCCCTACTGGGACGCGGGCCCGGCCTACGGCCCCTGGGCGGGCGGCTACTTCGGCGGCGGCATCCTCCCCGGTCTCCTCCTCGGCACCGCCCTGGGCGGCTGGATGTCCGCGCCCGCCTACGCGGCCGACTACGGCACCGGGTACGGCGACTTCGGCGCCGGCGGCTACCAGGGCGGCGACCTGTCGGGCGCGGACTTCGACCCCGGGGACTTCGGGGACTTCGGCGGGGGCGGCGACTTCGGCGGCGGGGGCGGGGACAGCGGGGACTTCGGCGGCGGTTTCTGAGCCGCGCCGGCTACTCCAGGCCCCCCAGCCGCTCCAGCACACCGGCGGCGAGCAGCAGCACCCCGCGCTCGGTCTCGCCCAGCGCCCCGAACGCCCCGGCCAGCCAGGCGTCCCGCTGGGCCATGTCGGCCTCCAGCGCGCGCCGCCCCGCCTCGGTCAGGCTCAGCACGGACTGCCGCCCGTCGGTCGGGTCCGGCGCCCGGCCGACCAGCCCCTCCGCCTCCAGCTCCGCGAAGACCCGGGTCAGCGACTGCGGCCGCTGCCGCTCGGCCGCCGCCACCTCGCCGGGCGTGGACGGCCCGTGCCGGTACAGATGGCCGAGCACCGTCAGCTGATTCGCACTGAGGCTCCCGTCCCCGCGCTCCTGCCGCAGCCGACGGTTGAACCGGAGGACGGCACGACGGACACGGGCGGCTTCGGCGAGATGCTCCATGAGCTTGATCGTACGCTATTGCTTACTATCTATCCGGCAACCATCCCGTAGTCTGCATCAAGTGACCGCCAAACTCATACGCAACGCGTACGAAGCAGGGTTGACGATGACGGCCGTGCTGCTCTCCTGGGGAGCCGCGCTGGTACTGGAGGGGGCCGCCGGGCTGCACACCGACGTGCTGGTCCTCGCGGTCGCCCTCACCCTGACCCTCGCCGCCGGCCAGCGCACCGCCGACACCCGCCGACGGCTGACGTCACTGGTGGTGCTGCCCGTGACGGCCGCCGCCTCGGTCTTCGTCGGCCGGCTGCTCGCCTCCCACTACGCCGAGGGCGCGGCCGTCTACACGGCCGGCATGGCACTGGCCATCTGGATCCGCCGCTACGGCCCGCTCGCCACCAAGACCGGCACGCTGCTGGCCCTGCCCCTGGTGGCCCTGCTGGTGGTCCCCGGCCCCGCACTACCGCCAGAGGCGCAGAGCGGCCTTGTGACCTGGGGCTGGTCCGCGCTGGTCGGGCTCATGGCGTGCTGTTCGGTGTGGCTGGTGCAGGCCCTGGGCGACCGCTTCGGCCCCTGGCGCGCGGCCCCGGCCCCCGAGCCTCCCCCACGCCCTTCCCGCCTCCACCCGCGCCCGAGCACCCGCATGGCCCTCCAGATGGCCGCCGCGATCGCCGCCGCCTTCACCCTCGGCCACCTGCTCTTCGACGACCACTGGCCCTGGGTCGTGCTGACCGCCTACGTCGCCGCGAGCGGCAACCGCGGCCGGACCGACGTCCTGCGCAAGGGCATCGAGCGCCTGGCGGGCGCCTGCGTGGGCACGCTCCTGGCGGCGGGCGTCGCGGAGGCCGGCGTCACGGGCCGCACCGCGGTCGCCCTGATGTTCACGACCCTCGCGATCGCCCTCTGGCTCCGCCCCCTCACCTACGCCTACTGGGCCGCCGGCATGACCTGCGCCCTGTCCCTCCTCCTCGGCTACTTCGGCCAGGACGCCCTCCACCTCCTCCCCACCCGCCTGGAGGGCATCGCGGTGGGCGCGGTCCTGTCGGTGGTGTCGGCGTGGTGGCTGCTGCCGGTGCCGCGCAGCCGGGTCCCGGTCAGCCTGCCGGTACGACAGGATGCGAACTCTGTCAGCAGGCCGTAGGCCCGGGAATCAAGGCGGGCTCTGAGGAAGGCGTTTCACTGTACGAGCAGGTCCCGGACCCGCTGTGCTTCTACCGTGTCACCGGCGCGGTCATAGGCTTGAGCAGCCGCCGAAACGGCCCGCGCCGCTGCCATGTCGTCGTCCTCGGCCCGACGGATGGTGGCGACGCCCATCCAGGCATGTCCCACGCCGGGCCAGTCCTCGTTCGCCTCGAAGACGGCCCGGGCGTGCTGGAGCGCCGCGAGCGCTTCCTGGACTCGGCCGAGATGGAGCAACGCGAGACCGCAGTTGAAAGATGCCGTCGCTTCACCACATGCGTCACCGAGTTCGACGTTTCCGTGCTGTACGAACGATTGCAGGGTTGCCGCCGCTTCGAACTCCTGGAGCCTGTGCAGGGTCAGAGCCGCCCGGTCTGCCACCACGACCGAGGCGTAGAGGTTGTCCAGTTTGATGTAGAGAGTAAGTGCCCGCAGGTACTCGCGCAGGGCGTCTCTTGAATGATCGGCGGCTGACAGGACATCGCCCAGTTGGGCCCTGGCTTTGGCTTCTCCGAGTTTGTCCCCGAGGGAGACGAAGCCATCGAGTGCTTCGTCCGCAGCCTTGTGTGCTTCTTCCTGTCGGCCCAACTGCAGAAGCACGTCCGAGTAGTTTGCTTGAGCGCCGGATTCCTTGTGGGGATTCCCCGGCTCCCTGTACATACGGAGACCTTGCTCGTAGGCCGAGGCGGCCTCGGTGAATCGCCGCAGGTTGCGCAGGGTGGCCCCGATGTTGATCCACGTCCCCGCCTCATGGCTCGGATCGTCGGACTCGGAGAAGGCGCGCTGGGCGTCGCGCAGAAGGGCAAGGGCCTCCTCGTGTCGTCCCAGACCGTCGAGGGCGGTCCCCATGGCGTCGGCCGCGAGGGCGGCCCAGGGACCCTCGCCCCGTGCGATCGCTGCGGTGTTCGCCGCTTGAGCTGCGTGAAGTGCTTCGGTGTGGCGAAACCACAGGCAAAGGTGCCCACTGAGCAAGAGAGCCAGATCCATGGCTCGTCCCGACTCTTCGGGGTCGTGACTCCTGGTCCACGACACGGCGCTGAGGAGAGCGGGACGCTCGTGGACGAGCCACTGCAGCGCGCCCCGTGTGCTGCCCGAGAAGAGATCCGGGGAGCCTTCGAGCGGTGTACGCCGTATGCAATGGTTGGCCGCCATGAGACAGGCGATCTGCATCTCAAGGAAGCGCTGCCGTGCCGCAGCCGCCTCCCTTTGTGCTTCAGGGTCATCGGCCGCGAGCCTGTGGGCATAGAGCCAGACCAAGTCGTGCAACTTGAAGCAGTTGCCCAGCGGATCCACCGTGACCACTGACGCGGCCGCCAGATCGTCCAGTAAGGCCGCCACCTCGTGTCTGGGCAGGTCCACCAGCGCAGCGGCGGACTGCACCATGCTGTGGGGACTGGGTGCCTGGCCCAACAGGCGGAAAATCCGCCTGAGTTCCGGATCGAGCTGGCGGTACATGACATCGAACACCGGCTGGAGTGCGAGTTCTCGCCGGTACTGGTCGACGCCGGACGCGTGAAATGCCTGCACCCTGTCGGTCGCGGCCCGTAATTCAGCCGTCAGTGTGGCGATGGAACGCCACCTTTTGCGGCGTCGTAACAGGGCGACGGAGATCAGCAACGCAAGAGGCAGACCACCGCAGAGTTCCGCCAGTTCCCGTGTGGCGTCGGGTTCTCTACTGGCGCGGTGGTCGTCGGGGTCGGTTCTGCGTAGGGACTTGTCCACGAGGAGGCAGGCGGCGTCCGGGGTCAGGACCTCGATGACGAACTGCCGCACCGGCAGTGAGTCCTGTGCGTCCCGCGAGGTGACGATCAGGGAGTGCCCCCGGCCTTCTCCCGGTAGCAGGTGCGTGATGTGCGCGGGGGCGCCGACATTGTCGACCACGATCAGGAGGGTGTCACGGGCCGCGAGTTCGCTGCGATAGCGAGCAAAGAGGCCGTCGGCTGTCATCGGGAGCGCACCGGCCTCGTTCACGCCGAGCTGCCCCAGCAGTGTCAGCACTGCCTCCTCGGCCGTGCCGGGCGTCTCGTCATATCCGTGCAGGTCCACGAAGAGCGCGCCGCCGGGAAACCAGCCCTGGTCCCGCGCGACGTGGGCGGCGTGCAGCGCGAGGGCTGTCTTGCCCACTCCGGGCAGCCCGGCCAAGGCTATGACCGAGAGTCCGGAATCCCTGTCGTCCACCGGCCTGAGGGCGTCGAGCAACCGGGTGGAGTCCTCCTCTCGCCCGGTGAAGTCGGCAGGCCTGGCGGGCAGCCCGCAAGCCGTACCGTGCGGGGGCGGGGAGGAGGCCTGATGAACACTTCCGGCCACAGGCCCGTGGAAGGTGCTCCCCCGGAAGTCGATGTAGTCCCTGTTCCCCACCGGCTCACCGCCGTCCGTGCCTCTCTCGGCACCCGACATCTTGGACCGTCCGCTTCGTCGATCTTCGGATCTTCGGATCTGCGTGTCCATCCGAAGGTGACCTCGTTAAGGGAAGCGTATTTCCGGGAAACGTACTTCCCTAAGTTCCCCAGGAGGGATGCATGCCCCGCGGTCTCCGCCTTCCGAAGCCCCCCGACATGTTCGCCCGCGACTGGGAATGGAGTGAGCTCACCGCCTTTGCGGCCGACGAGGGATCGGAGGCCACCATGGCCGTCGTCTCCGGTCGACGGCGGCAGGGCAAGTCCTTCCTGCTCGATTCGCTCGCCCGGGCGGCCGGTGGTTTCTACTTCTGTGCCTACGAGGCGACGGAGGCAGAGTCCCTGCGTCGCTTCGGTGAGGAACTGGGCCAGTACAGCGACAGCATCGCCCCCATGCGGTTCGACCGCTGGGAGCAGGCCGTCGACGCACTTCTGGCCCTGGGAAGGGGGCGGCCCCTCCCCGTTGTCATCGACGAGTTCCCGTACCTCGCCAGAGCGACCCCCGCGCTGCCCTCGATCGTGCAGGTGGCGTACGGCCCGCGGCGGCCGGAGCGACTGGAGTCCCGTACTCGACTCCTCCTCTGCGGAAGCTCCCTCTCCTTCATGGGCAAGCTGCTCAGCGGCACTTCGCCGCTCCGCGGTCGCGCCGGTCTCGAACTCGTCGTCCAACCGCTCGACTTCCGCCAGGCCGCCGCCTTCTGGGGCATCGAGGACCACCGGCTCGCGCTTCTCGTCCACAGCGTCGTCGGCGGGACTCCGGCCTATCGCAGGGAGTTCGTACGTGACGACACCCCTGTCGACCTGGCCGACTTCGACGCCTGGGTCTGCCGTACCGCGCTCTCGCCCCGCTCTCCGCTCTACCGTGAGGCCCGCTATCTGCTGGCGGACGAGTCCGACCTGCGGGACCGGGCCCTGTACCACTCCGTTCTGGCGGCGCTCGCGTCCGGCAATGCCACGGCGGGGCGGATCGCAGGCTGTCTGGAGCGGCCCACCAGCGACATCACCCATCCCCTCACCGTCCTCCAGGACTGCGGACTGGTACGCCGGGAGACGGACGCCTTCCGCAGAAATCGCAGCGTCTACCGCGTCGGCGAGCCGCTCATCGCCTTCGACCATGCCATCTCCCGGCCCAGACTCCCTCTGCTGGACCGGGGCCTGGCGGAGCAGGTCTGGGAGAGTTCCCGTTCCCGGTTCCTCTCCGCTGTCGTGGGACCGCACTTCGAGCAGATCTGCCGCGAGTGGGTCACTCACTTCGCCGCTCCGGAGACTTTCGGAGGCATGCCGATCGATGTCTCGTACGGGACCGTCCCGGACCAGGCGGAGCGCACCGGACATGAGATCGACGTGGTCGTCCGGGGGGCTGTTGGCCAGGACAGCGGAGTGCTGCTGTCCCTGGGCGAGGCCAAGTGGGACCAGGTCATGGGGCTGGGGCATCTGGAGCGACTGCGTCACGTCAGCGCGTTGCTGGCCGGACGCGGAGTCGACGTGTCCGCCGTCCAGATCGCCTGCTACAGCGGAGCCGGGTTCACCGACGATCTCCGGGCTGCAGGCGACCGGGGAGAAGTGGTCCTGGTCGACCTGGCGCGCCTCTACGAAGGTGAGTGAGCCAGGCGACCGGCCTACACTTGAGGGTCTGGGGGAGGGGACCCCACCCCAGGAGGACGCGATGGTGCGGCAGACGAGGCTGGCCGGGGAGACCGAGGAGTACGTCGGCGCCCGTGAGGAGCTGCGGCTGGCCGAGACCGAGCTGATGCGGCACCGGGAGGAGGTCGCGGCGCTGCGGCGGGCGCTCCCGCAGGGGCCGGCCGTCGACGACTACGTCTTCCTCGAAGGGCCCGCCGACCTGGACGCGGGGGACACCCCGGTGCGCGAGGTCGCGCTGAGCGAGCTGTTCTCCGGCCCCGAACGGCCGCTGATCGTCTACCACTTCATGTACGGCAAGCTCCAGACCGGCGCCTGCCCGATGTGCACGATGTGGATCGACGGCTACAACGGCATCGCCCACCACCTGGCCCGGAACGCGGACCTGGTCATCGCCGCGGCTGCGGACCCGCCCACCCTCCGCCGGTACGCCCGCGATCGCGGCTGGCACCGGCTGCGGTTGCTCAGCTGTGGTGACAGCACGTTCAAGTACGACCTGGGCAGCGAGGACAAGGACGGCGCGCAGGACTCCACGGTCTCCGTCTTCACCCGTGCGGACGACGGCACCGTCCGGCACACCTACTCCGCCCATCCGCGCATGGCCGAGGACATCCAGGAGCGCGGCATCGACCTGCTGACGCCCGTATGGCACCTCCTCGACCTCACCCCACGGGGGCGCGGCGACTGGTACGCGAGCCTCGACTACTAGGACACGGCACGGCACCCGGGACATCCGGACGGATATGGCCGAGCGCCGCCCTCAGGGGAGTGGAGGGCGGCGCTCAGTGGTCGGGGCCGGCGGTACGGCGCCGCGGGGTCACGCGTTCTTGATCGCCGAGATGTCGAAGTTCAGCTTGATCTTGTCGGAGACGAGGACGCCACCGGTCTCCAGCGTCGCGTTCCAGGTGACGCCCCAGTCGGAGCGCTTGATCTCGGCCTTGCCCTCGAAGCCGACGCGCTCGTTGCCGAACGGGTCCTTGGCGGCGCCGTTGAACTCCAGGTCGATGGTGACCGGCTTGGTGACACCGAGGATCGTGAGGTCGCCGGTGATGCGGTAGTCCTCGCCGCCGAGGGCCTCCGCCTCGGTGGAGCGGAAGGTCATCGTCGGGAACTCTTCGATCTTGAAGAAGTCCGCCGACTTCAGGTGACCGTCACGGTCGGGGCTGCCGGTGGTGATGCTCGCCATCTTGATGTCGAGCGAGGCCGTGGACTTCGACGGGTTCTCGCCGTCCAGGTGCAGGGTGCCCTCGAACTCCTGGAAGCTGCCCTTGACGTTGGTGACCATCGCGTGGCGGGCCACGAAGCCGAGCGTGGTGTGCGCCGGGTCGATCGTGTAGTCGCCGGTCAGCGCAGCCGTGTCGGCGCCGGTGCCGGCGGCGGTCGTGTCGTCGTTCTTGCGGCCGAAGATGCCCATGAGGTGCTCCTTGGGGGGACGGGTCGCGGCTTCGAAGCGGTAGATACGGAAGGCGCGGCCTTGATGTTTAACGTTCAACGAACTCAACGAGAGACACCGTAGACCTATTCCATTCAACCTTCAACATCATCGGTTTGCGTGTCGCGGGAATTACTCACCGTAAGGTCGCGCCGACCGATATGGCGGCCGGGACCCGCTGGCGGGAGCGGCTAGGCTCTGTGTGGGTGAACCGCCGTCCGGAGTCCTGTGTCACTCCGCGGGTGGTATGGGCCACCGGGGAATGTGAGGCGCGTCTCAGTCGATGCCTTTGTGGTACCCCTACAACGGCGAGGCCCCCTGAGCAGTCGGAACGGCTGCATGCCGTTCTGGTTCTGTTCAGTGGTTCCAGGAAAACGCGTCGGAGACTGTACGGAGTCGACGTCTCGCATTCCTTGGTGTCCTTCGTAAGGTCACTACATGACCGTTTTGGAAGAGACGACGGGCGAGCCCACCGGTGAGCCGACGGACGCGCGCGGGCGGGTCGCCGAGCTGCACGAGATCCGTGCGGCGGCGGTGGCGGGACCCAGCGAGAAGGCGACCGAGGCGCAGCGGGCCAAGGGCAAGCTGACGGCCCGGGAGCGCATCGAGCTGCTCCTGGACCCGGGTTCCTTCCAGGAGGTCGAGCAGCTGCGCCGGCACCGCGCGGTCGGCTTCGGCCTGGAGGCCAAGAAGCCGTACACCGACGGTGTCATCACCGGCTGGGGCACGGTCGAGGGCCGTACCGTCTTCGTCTACGCCCATGACTTCCGGATCTTCGGCGGCGCGCTGGGCGAGGCCCACGCCACCAAGATCCACAAGATCATGGACATGGCCATCGCGGCCGGTGCCCCGCTGGTGTCGCTGAACGACGGCGCCGGCGCCCGCATCCAGGAGGGCGTCTCCGCCCTCGCGGGCTACGGCGGTATCTTCCAGCGCAACACCAAGGCCTCCGGCGTCATCCCGCAGATCTCCGTGATGCTCGGTCCGTGCGCGGGCGGCGCGGCCTACTCGCCCGCCCTCACGGACTTCGTCTTCATGGTCCGCGAGACCTCGCAGATGTTCATCACGGGACCGGACGTCGTCAAGGCGGTCACCGGCGAGGAGATCACCCAGAACGGGCTCGGCGGCGCCGACGTCCACGCGGAGACCTCCGGCGTCTGCCACTTCGCCTACGACGACGAGGAGACCTGCATCGCGGAGGTCCGCTACCTCCTCTCCCTCCTCCCGCAGAACAACCGCGAGAACCCGCCGCGCGTCGAGTCCACGGACGCGGTCGACCGCCGCAGCGACGTCCTCCTCGACCTGGTCCCGGCGGACGGCAACCGGCCGTACGACATGGCCAAGGTCATCGAGGAGATCGTCGACGACGGCGAGTACCTGGAGGTCCACGAGCGCTGGGCGCGGAACATCATCTGCGCGCTGGCCCGGATCGACGGCCAGGTGGTGGGCATCGTCGCCAACCAGCCGCAGGTGCTGGCCGGCGTCCTGGACATCGAGGCGAGCGAAAAAGCTGCGCGCTTTGTGCAGATGTGTGACGCTTTCAATGTTCCGATCGTCACATTCCTGGACGTACCGGGCTTCCTCCCCGGTGTCGACCAGGAGCACGGCGGGATCATCCGCCACGGCGCGAAGCTCCTCTACGCCTACTGCAACGCGACCGTGCCCCGGATCTCCCTGATCCTGCGCAAGGCGTACGGAGGTGCCTACATCGTCATGGACTCCCAGTCGATCGGCGCCGACCTCACGTACGCCTGGCCGACCAACGAGATCGCGGTCATGGGTGCCGAAGGTGCCGCCAACGTGATCTTCCGTCGGGAGATCGCCTCCGCCGAGGACCCCGAGGCCATGCGGGCCCGCATGGTCAAGGAGTACAAGTCCGAGCTGATGCACCCCTACTACGCGGCCGAGCGCGGCCTGGTCGACGACGTCATCGACCCGGCCGAGACCCGCGAGGTACTCGCCAGGTCGCTGGCGATGCTCCAGACCAAGCACGCCGACCTGCCGTCCCGTAAGCACGGCAACCCCCCGCAGTAATCCTGCGGAAACCTCTCTCACGGAGACTGACACCCATGAACGTGCCTGACATCCGCGTCGAGAAGGGCAATGCCGACCCGGAGGAAGTCGCCGCCATAACGGCGGTCCTCCTGGCCCGTGCGGCCGCCCGGCCGACCGCCGACACCGAGCAGACCCACCGTGGCCGCGCCAAGGCCGGCTGGCGCCGCCTGGAGCGCGAGAACGGCTTCCGCGCCCCGCACAGCTGGCACGGCTAGGGCTGCGCCGCCTGGCCGACAGCACGTAGGAGAAGGGCCCCTCTGGCTTCAGAGGGGCCCTTCTCTCGTGTGCGCCAAGGGCTGTCGGCCGGTTCGGCACCGCCGGACACCACCGTCGGGCTGAGCGCCGTTGCGGCGGAGAAAGACCTTCAAAGCTCGGGCCCCTTCAAAGAAGGGGCCCTGGAACGCGCCCCTTCAGGGGCGCGGGGAACTGCGCGACAAGCCACGGACTACCCGCAGTCGGCGAGCGGCCAGCCGTGGCAGCCCGAGAACCGGACCTAACGGAGCCGAGCCATCAGGGCGTGCTCCACGAGAGTGATCAGCGCCGACTTCGCATCGGCACGATGCCTCGCATCCGTCGTGATGATCGGCGTGTCCGGCCCGATCTGCAGGGCCTCGCGGACCTCTTCGGGGTTGTAGGGCTGGCTGCCGTCGAAGCCGTTGAGGGCGACGACGAAGGGCAGGCCCGAGTTCTCGAAGTAGTCGACCGCGGGGAAGCAGTCGGCGAGGCGGCGGGTGTCGACCAGGACGATCGCGCCGATCGCGCCGCGTACCAGGTCGTCCCACATGAACCAGAAGCGGTCCTGGCCGGGGGTGCCGAACAGGTACAGGATCAGGTCCTGGTCCAGGGTGATACGGCCGAAGTCCATGGCGACCGTGGTGGTCGTCTTGTCCCCGGTATGGGTGAGGTCGTCGATGCCGGCAGACGCGGACGTCATCACGGCCTCTGTGCGCAGCGGGTTGATCTCCGAAACGGCCCCGACGAACGTGGTCTTGCCCACGCCGAAGCCGCCCGCCACCACGATCTTCGCGGAGGTGGTGGAGCGGGAAGGACCGCCGCTAGAGCTTGCGAAGTCCACTGAGCACCCTTTCGAGCAGTGTCACGTCTGGCTGGCCACCGGCGTTCTCGTCGCCGCCGGGCTGATGGATGGCGACCAGGCCCGCCTCCGCCAAGTCGGCGACGAGGATCCTGGCCACGCCGAGAGGGATCGACAGCAGGGCCGAGACTTCGGCCACCGACTTGATCTCCCGGCAGAGGTTGCAGATCCGCTGATGCTCGGGCAGCTGGCCCTGCATCTGGTGCGGCTGCGCGGTGGTGTGCACCAGCGCCTCGATGGCGAGCTGGTACCGCGGGCGGGTCCGGCCACCGGTCATGGCGTACGGACGCACCAGGGGGTTGTTGGACCCCGAGGCCGGCGCCGGTTCGGGGCGGCGCTGCGGCTGCACCGGCTGGATGCGCGGCGCCGGCGGCTGGTCGTACGGCGAGGGGCCGGGGCCCTGCGGTGCGTACGGCTGCCGGTGGCTCGGCGTGGAGGGGAAGTTGTACCGGTTCCCGGAACCGTCGCCCTGGCCCTGCGCAGGACCGTACGACCAGTTGCCGTTATTAGAACCGCCTGGGGGTGTTGCCACTTTCTCTCCTCCTCCGACCGCGCCGGGCACCCATCCTTGTGGAGCCGCGTCCCGAAACCTTACGGCCCCGGGACGCCAAAACGCACCGTCTGACTGTTAGTTGAGAAGGCTTCCTTGGAGTTCCTGGCGCAGATCCGGGGTAAGAACGGTGCCCGCGCGGTCCACCAAAAGGGCCATCTCGTACCCAATCAGGCCGATGTCGGCCTCCGGGTGGGCCAGGACCGCCAGCGATGATCCATCGGAAACGGACATGATGAACAGGAATCCCCGCTCCATCTCCACAACCGTCTGATTCACGCTTCCCCCCTCGAAGATCCGGGAGGCGCCTGCCGTCAGGGACGTCAGACCGGAAGCCACGGCCGCGAGCTGGTCGGCGCGGTCGCGGGGGAAGCCTTCGGACATCGCCAGAAGGAGTCCGTCGGCGGAGACCACCACCGTGTGGGACACCCCCGGGGTGTTGTCCACGAAGTTGGTGATCAACCAGTTCAGGTTCTGTGCCGCCTGGCTCATCGGGCTCACACTAACGCTCCTGGTTGTAGGTGCTGTCAGGACCGAAGCCCTGGCCGTTCGTTTCACTGCCTGCGTTGCGCCCGCGCTCGACGCCGCGACGCAGGTTGCTCAGCCTGCCCCGGATGTCCTCCGGGGCGCGGGAGACCTGTGGGCCTCCCTGAGGGGTGCTCTCGGCGGCTCCCTCGACCAGGTTGGCCTTGGGTACCCGCCTGGGCAGACCGGAGGAGGTGACCCCGCCCGCCTTGGGCCTCCGCAGCGCCGAGGCCTGCTGCCAGCGCTCGTCGTTCTGCGAACGCCAGGAGCTGTCGCCGACCGGCTCCGGAGCGGAGGCCGCCGGTGCCGGAGCCGCCGGAGCGGAGGCCTGCTGCACGGGACCCGCGCCGTTCGCGCCGCCGGAGCCCCGGCGGGGCAGTCCGGCGTCGGTCAGCTGGTGGCCCGCTGAGGGGGCCGCTCCCGGACGGTCGAAGCCTACGCGGTTCCGCTCGGCCACGTCACCGGCCTGCGCCGACTCCGCTTCCGGAGCGTACTGGGCCGGGTAGCCGTTCGTGTAACCGTCCTGCTGCGGCCAGTCGTCCTGGTAGGCCTGCTCGCCGAAGGCGGCGAACGCCTCGGCGGGCGCGGCCGTGGGCTCCTCCTGGGCCGGCTCCGCATAGGCGGGCTCCGGGTAGCCGCCGTTCACGGAGAACGCGTCGGGCGAGAACGTGTCGTTCTGCGGCAGGCCGCCGTTCGGCGCGTAGTACTGCTCGTCGTACGCGTCCTGCGACTGCTCCTGGTACGCCGGCTGCCCGTCGTAGCCCGTGGGCTGCTCCTGGAAGCCCGTACCGTTCGTGCCGTAGCCCTGTCGGCCGCTGTCGAACTCGTCGACGTACGCCGGGATCTCAGCGGTCTCCTGCGGGGCCTGAGGGAGCTCTGCGCCCTGCGTGGGCTGCGCCTGGGCCTCCAGGGCCGCACGGCGCTCCTCGCGCATCAGGGAGCGGCCCACGGGGTCCAGGTCCCGGATGTCGTCGGGGACCTCGATGTAGCGGCTGTCGTCGAACCCGAGTTCGGCCGCCGTACGCATCGGCTGGAGCTGCGGCTGGCCGAAGTTCTCGGCCTGGAACTGCTGCTCCGGGATGATCTGCGAGACGGTGAACTCGTCGCGGTCCAGCTGCTGCTCGCCGCCACCACCGTGGGTGATCGCGTCCGGCAGCATGACCAGCGAGGTGGTACCGGCCTGCTCGCCGGAGGGGCGCAGCTGGACGCGGATGCCGTGCCGGTCGGACAGCCGGCCGACCACGAACAGGCCCATGCGCTGGGAGATCGCGGCGTCCACGGTCGGCGGGTTGGCCAGCTTGTGGTTGATGTCCGCGAAGTCCTCGGCGGTGAGGCCGATGCCCTTGTCGTGGATCTCGATCATGACGCGGCCGTCGGGGAGACGGGTCGCGGTGACGCGGACCTTGGTCTGCGGGGAGGAGAACGTCGTCGCGTTCTCCAGGAGCTCGGCGAGCAGGTGCACGAGGTCGGTGACCGCGCGGCCGTGGATCTCGGCCTCCGGGACGCCGGAGAGCTCGACGCGCTCGTACTGCTCCACCTCGGAGGAGGCGGCGCGGAGCACGTCGACCAGCGGGACCGGCTGGTCCCAGCGGCGGCCGGGCTCCTCGCCGGCGAGGACGAGGAGGTTCTCGCCGTTGCGGCGCATACGGGTCGCCAGGTGGTCCAGCTTGAAGAGGTTCTCCAGCTGGTCCGGGTCGGCCTCGTTGTTCTCCAGGTCGGTGATCAGGGTCAGCTGGCCCTCGATCAGCGACTGGTTGCGGCGCGAAAGGTTGGTGAAGATCGCGTTGATGTTGCCCCGCAGCAGGGCCTGCTCGGCGGCGAGCCGGACGGCCTCACGGTGGACCTGGTCGAACGCGCGGGCGACTTCGCCGATCTCGTCGGTCGAGGTGATCGGGATCGGCGCCACCCGGGTGTCGACCCGGCCGGGGTCGGTGCGGGAGAGCTGGTCGACCAGCATCGGCAGGCGCTGCTCGGCGATGCCGAAGGCGGCGTTGCGCAGCTGGCGCATCGAGCGGGACATCTGGCGGGCCACCATGCCGGCCAGGATGAACGCGGCGAGCAGGGCGACCATGACCGCGGCGGCGGTGATGAACGCGGAGGTCTTGGCGTCGTCGGCGATGCTGGAGGCCTCGCTCACCGCCTTGTCGGCCATGTCCGACTCGATCGTGCGGTAGGCCTGGTACTTGAGGGTGTTGACCGTCCACCAGTTCTCGGCGGTGATGCCCTTCGCGGCCAGCGCCTGCCGGGTGGCGGGGTCGGTGTCCTGCAGGGTGGCCAGCGCCGTGACCATGGCGTTGTCGCCGGACGGCGGGGCCACGTAGTTCGGGTCCTTGGCCTTCGCCTGCTGGACCAGCGCCGCGCCGTCGGTCTTGATCTTCTTCGAGAGATCGGTCAGCTTCTGGGCGTCCGCCTCGGTACCACCGCCGATGTACTCCTCGACGGCGATGCCCTCGAGGTAGGCGTACGAGGAGAGGGCGACCCGCTGGTTGGCCAGGTTGCCGGCGTCCGGGCCGGGCTTGACCAGCAGGTGCATGCCGATCGACCGCTCCAGCGACAGGGACGCCTTGGTGAGCGCGATGGCGTAGACGGTACGGCCGTAGGAGGTGATGTTTCCGGTGCCCAGACCGAGCTCGTTGGCGAACTCCATCAGCGGGTGGGCGACCAGGGTGTATCCCTCTTCGGTCTTCACACCGCCGAGCTTGCTGGTGTACGCGGCGGCGCGCAGGTTCGTGAGGGTGGGCTCCTCTTCGCGGAACAGCTTCAGCCGGCGCTCCAGGCCCGGCTTCTGCGGCATGTTCTGCACGGCCGCGTCGAAGGCGTCGGCGGCCTTGTCGGTCTCGGCGCGTGCCTCCGTGACCGTCTTCTTGTCCTTGTCCAGGAGCAGCGGTGCCGCACTGACGTCACGCTCGTTGTAGAGGGCGTCGCCATAGGTGAGGGCGGCGCGGACCAGGCGCGCGGTGTTCTCCGCGTCCCGGGCCTCCTGCCAGGTGTCGATGGAGCTCTTCACCTGGAAGCCGCCCATGACCAGGCCGACGACCACGGGTATGAGCAGAATCGCGTTCAGCCTGGTCGGCACTCGCCAGTTCCGCGGGGAGAAGCGGCCGCCGCTCTTCGCGGGCGCGGCCAGTGGTTCCGCGGCTGGCACAGGGGTGGGCGCCGCAGCGCGCGGCGGCGGGGTGAAGTTGCCCCGTGCCGACGGCTCGGGACCGTTCTTGCTTCGCCTCACTCGACCAACAACCTCTCGGCGGCGGGCACCTATCGTCGTGCCGCAGTCTCTCAGAGCCCGGTGTGTCTCAGACCACTACTCAGTACGTCTTTGACTATTGGGCAGTTCAGGCATTCCAGCACGTGGTCCGGTGCACTTCCAAACAGTCCATTGGGGCAGAGAGCGCCGATGTAAGCCCCAGATAAAACGGTCATAAAGAGCGAGCCCCGCCAAATGGCGGGGCCAATGTGAGCGCAGCGGCACCACGCGACCGCGACGCGTGGCGATACCACTGGATTCCTCTGCCGAAACGTTATGAACACCGAAGCCGACCGTGTCAAAGGCCACAGTCGGCTCCGGTTTCCATACGACAACTGCCGTACACGATGACGGATTTGGCTACGCCGTCGTGGCTACCGCAGGCGCGCCATGAGGGCGTGCTCGACCAGCGTGATCAGCGCGCTCTTCGCGTCGGCGCGGTGCCGGGCGTCTGTCGTGATGATCGGCGCGTCCGGTCCGATCTGCAGCGCCTCGCGCACCTCTTCGGGTGTGTAGGGCTGGTGTCCGTCGAAGCCGTTGAGGGCGATGACGAACGGCAGGCCGCTGTTCTCGAAGTAGTCCACCGCCGGGAAACAGTCGGCCAGGCGCCGGGTGTCCACGAGCACCACCGCGCCGATGGCTCCCCTGACCAGGTCGTCCCACATGAACCAGAAACGGTCCTGACCGGGGGTGCCGAACAGGTACAGGATCAGGTCCTGGTCGAGGGTGATACGGCCGAAGTCCATGGCCACCGTGGTGGTGGTCTTGTCCCCGGTGTGGGTCAGGTCGTCGATGCCCGCCGAGGCGGACGTCATCACGGCCTCCGTGCGCAGCGGGTTGATCTCGGAGACCGCTCCCACGAACGTGGTCTTGCCGACGCCGAAGCCGCCCGCCACCACGATCTTCGCGGAGGTGGTGGCCCGACCTCCGTCAGAGCTTGCGAAGTCCACTGAGCACCCTTTCGAGCAGCGTCACGTCCGGTGCGCCGCCGTTGTTCTCGTCGCCGCCCGGCTGGTGGATGGCGACCAGGCCGGCCTCGGCGAGGTCGGCCACCAGGATCCGGGCCACACCCAGCGGCATGGCGAGCAGCGCCGAGACCTCGGCGACCGACTTCACCTCACGGCACAGGTGGCAGATGCGCTGGTGCTCCGGGAGCAGCCCCATGAGCGCTGCCGGGTCGGCCGTCGTGCTGATCAGCGCCTCGATGGCGAGCTGATAGCGCGGCCGGGTCCGGCCGCCGGTCATCGCGTAAGGACGTACCAGCGGCTGGTCGCCCTCGTCCCCGTACGGCTCCGCGTACGGATCATGAGAGGCGGTGGGCGGGGTCATCGTTCCTCCGGGCGGGACAGCAAGTCGGTCAGTCGTGCCGTCGGACGTGGCCGGTGGGGGGAATGTGGCGGCCGGACGGTGATTTGGTGAGGTGGGTTGGATCCAGGCTGTCAGTGGAGCAGACTGCCTTGCAGTTCGGCGCGCAGGTCGGGCGTGAGTACCGCGCCCGCGCGGTCGACCAGCAGTGCCATCTCGTAGCCGACGAGGCCGATGTCGCATTCCGGGTGGGCCAGTACGGCGAGGGACGAACCGTCGGAGACGGACATCAGGAAGAGAAAGCCGCGTTCCATCTCGACGACCGTCTGCGCCACGTTGCCGCCCTCGAAGATCCGGGAGGCCCCGGCCGTCAGCGAGGTGAGCCCGGACGCGACGGCCGCCAGCTGGTCGGCGCGGTCGCGGGGGAAACCTTCGGACATCGCCAGAAGGAGACCGTCGGCGGACACGACGACGGTGTGGGACACACCGGGGGTGTTGTCCACGAAGTTGGTGATCAACCAGTTGAGGTTCTGTGCCGCCTGGCTCATCGGACTCAACTAACGCTCCTGCTGGTGAGTGGGGCTCGGGAAGCTGCCGGTCTGCGGGCCGTTGCCGGCCTGCCTGCCCTGCGCGATACCCCGACGGAGATTGGTCAGCCGGCCGCGGACGTCATCAGGCGCACGCGAGACCTGCGGACCGGTGTGGTGCTGTTGCTGCTGTGCCGTGCCCGGAACCAGGTTCGCCCGGGGCACCCGGCGCGGCAGACCGGAGGTGGTGACACCGCCCGCCGCCGGCTGCCGTACGCGCTCCGCCTGCCGGACGAGGTCGTCGTTCGGGGAGGTGCGCCAGGCTGCCTGGGCGGGACGCTGGGGGGCCGCGGCGGCGGGGGCCGGCGGCTGGGAGGGCACCGGCGGGATCGGCGGAACCGACGCCGCCGAACCGTTGCCGTTGCTCTGCGGGCGCTGCTGCTCCTGCTGGCCGCCGTGGAACCAGTTGGTCTCCAGCGTGTCGTACAGCGGGGTACGACCGTCACCGGGACCGCTGGCCGGCGGCAGCGCCTCCGGCTCCTGGCGGACCGGCGGCGCGGGCGGGACCGGCGGACGCTGCGGCGTACCGAAGTCCATGCCGCGGCCGTTGGTCCCCGGACGCTCGAACTGGCCGGTGCCGTACTGGCCGGTGCCGTTCTGGCCGTTGCTCGCGTAGCCGTTCTGGCCGCCGGGCAGGGAGTGCTGCCCGGTGGAACCGCCGTCGAAGGACGGCGCGGCGAACTGGCCGGTGGAACCATTGTCGTAGGCCTGCGGGGCCGCGAACTGCCCGGTGTTCTGGGAGCCGTTCTGCGGCGCGGCCGGTGCGCCGAAGACGTCGGAGCGCACGAACTGGCCGTTGTCCTGCTGGCCGTTGACGTTCGGGCGCGGGAACGAGCCGGTGTCCTGCGGTCCGGTGGTACCCGGTCGCGGGAAGGAGCCGGTGTCGTGCTGGCCGTTGACGTTGGGGCGCGGGAAGGAACCGGTGTCCTGCGGTCCGGTGGTACCCGGTCGCGGGAAGGAGCCGGTGTTCTGCACGCCGTTCGGCGCGTTGAAGTCCGGGCGCGGGAACTCGCCGGTCGACGGGGCCTGGGGGATCGCCGGCATCTGCGAGGTGGCGCCGAGGCCCTGCCGGTCGTCGATGCGGGGCATCGGCGCGGTGTGGGTCGGGTCCAGCTCGTCGTGGCCGCGCGGGGTGTCCAGCGAGGCACGGGAGAGCGGCGGCTGGGCGTTGTCGTCGCTCCAGCTGGGGCGGCCCGCCTGCGGGTTGCCCCCGGGCAGTTCGGCCCGCGGACCACCGCGCGGCGGCAGCTGGGGCTGACGGCCCTGGTCGGAGGGGTTCGCGGAGCGCTGCGGCGAGGCCGGGGCACGGTTGCCGAAGGCGTCCTGGCCGCCGAAGGAGCCCTGCGCGTTGCCGAACGCGTCCTGGTTGCCGAAGGCACCGGCACCCGCGTTCGGCCGGCCCTGCTGGCCGCGCCCACCGGCCGGCGCACCCGGACGGCCGCCGTTCTGGCCGGCGCCGGGCAGCGCGGCCCGGGGACCCTGGCCGCCGCCGACCTGACCGCGCGGACCCGCACCGGCACCGAGCAGCCCGCCACCGGAGGGAGCACCGGAACCGAGGGCGCCACCGCGTCCGCCGGCCGGGGCGCCGCCGCCGAGCGCCGGAGCGGGAGCACCCGCGCCGAGCGAACCGGCACCGCCGCCCTGGCCGTTGCCGCGCCGGGCGGCGGCCGCACCGGCCGCGGCCTGCGTGGCCGCCGGGCCGCCGGACTGGGCCGGGACACCGGGCTTGCCGGGAGCCGGCTTCTTGCCGCCCTGGGCGACGTCGACCGGCAGCATGACCAGCGCGGTCGTACCGCCGGAGTCGGACGGGCGAAGCTGGATGCGGATGCCGTGGCGCTGCGACAGACGACCGACCACGAACAGACCCATGCGGCGGGAGACCGAGACGTCCACGGTGGGCGGCGAGGCGAGCCGCTCGTTGATCGCCGCGAGGTCCTCGGGGGAGAGGCCGATACCGGTGTCGTGGATCTCGATCAGGACGCGGCCGTCGGGCAGCGCGTGACCGGTCACCTTGACCTTGGTCTGCGGGGAGGAGAACGAGGTGGCGTTCTCGAGGAGCTCGGCGAGCAGGTGCACGAGGTCGTTGACCACGCGGCCGGCCACTTCGGTGGTCGGCACGGCGGCCAGTTCGATGCGCTCGTACTGCTCCACCTCGGACGCGGCGGCGCGGAGCACGTCGACCAGCGGGACCGGGCGGGTCCAGCGGCGGCCGGGCTCTTCACCGGCGAGGACCAGGAGGTTCTCACCGTTACGGCGCATACGCGTCGCGAGGTGGTCGAGCTTGAAGAGGGAGGACAGCTGGTCCGGGTCGGCCTCGCGGGACTCCAGTTCGGAGATGAGCGAGAGCTGACGCTGGATGAGGCCCTGGGAGCGGCGCGAGAGGTTGGTGAACATCGCGTTGACGTTGCCCCGGAGGAGGGCCTGCTCGGCGGCGAGGCGGACCGCCTCGCGGTGCACGTCGTCGAAGGCCGCGGCCACCTGGCCGATCTCGTCCCGGGAGTGCACACCGACCGACTCCACGGACGTGTCGACGTCCTGCGGGTCGGACTCGGAGAGCTGCTTGACCAGCTCGGGCAGGCGGTCCTGGGCGACCTTGGTGGCGGTCTCCTGGAGGCGGCGCAGCGAGCGGATCATGGAGCGGGCCACGATGAAGGCGCCGACCAGCGACACACCGAGGACGAGCAGGATCAGCGCACCGGAGATGATGGCGGACTGCTCGGAGGAGGCACGCAGCTCGCGGGCCTTCTGCTCCATGTCCTCGAGCAGCGTGTGCTCGATCTTCTTCATCTGGTCGATCTTGGTCGAGCTGTCGTCGACCCAGTCGAGGTACGAGCGCTTGCTGAGCTCGTTCAGACCGTTCTGGGCGCCGAGCGCACGCTTGGCGTAGGTGTCCGCGGCCTCGATCGTCGGGTTGTTGCCGTCGATCGGGCTGAGCAGGTCGGCCGCGTTGCCGGCGTAGATCTTCCGGAAGATCGTCAGCTCGGAGGTCTCGCTCTCCTGGGCGGACTCGCCGTAGAGGCGGTCGTTCTCGGAGAGGTCGCCGGCGCTCGTGCCGTTGGCGGGCAGGGCCGCGGCGATGACGGCGCGCTGCACGGACGCGTACTCCTTGGCGGTGGAGAACGCCGCCAGGGCGCGGGTGCGCTGGATCATCTCCGGGTTGCTGGAGGCCTGCGCCATGTCCTGGGAGAGGTCGATCAGCTGGGTGATCAGCCGGTGGTAGGCCTCGACCGTCTGGGTCGAGTTCTCGTTCTGCTGGTAGGCGTCCTTGCGGATCTTCGCCAGGTCGTCCAGCTGGCCGGCCAGACCGACGAGGCTGTCGCGGACGCCCTGGAGCTGACCGTTCTTGCTCGCGGTGTCGATTTCCTCGGAGGCGTTGAGGAAGTTCTCGCGGGCGCGGTCGGTCTGGTCCTCCAGACCCTTGATCGCGGCGTTCGTGGGCGATCCGCCGTGCGCCAGCGGGCCCGCCGTCCGGTCGCGCTCGGTCTGGAGCGCGGTGGCCAGCTCGGTCGCCTGCGTGGTCATGTCCGTCAGCAGCTGCATGTTGTCGAGCTGCTGGATGTCGTCGAGCGACTGGTTGATGCGCACGGCGCCCAGCGTCGTCGCCGCCACCACGGGGAGCGCGAGCAGCGACACCAGGCGCGTGGAGATGCGCCAGTTGCGCAGGGCTATGCGCGAGCCCGCGTTGGACGGGCCCGTCGGGGGCTTGATCGTCGGAGTCGGTGTGGTGGTCGGCTGGGGGCCCGAAGACGCCGACACGGCGGGGCGCCCGGAGCGCTCACCGCCGTCACCACCACCGCCGACCGGGGCCGGGCCCGGGTTCTGGGCGTGCTGGGGCGAGGAACCGCGGTCGGTCCCGCCGTGCGCCTCCGGCTCCGCCGGAGCGCTGCCATCCCTCTTGAAACGTCCCTGCACTAGCGTCGCAACCTCTGGACCAGGCGCCCTTCCGGGAACGGAAGGACACGGTGTCGGCGTTGTACGGGGAGCGCCCTGAATACGCCCCCTGTTGGTCGTGAGTGTGACCGGCGCTGGCTCCCCCTGTCTCGCCGCCACTCGGCGCTGCGTTGCGCCCTCTGCGCGCCGGCTCGATCCTGCGGCGGTTCCGTGGAATTCCAGCACAGTGCCGGATCTCCAACAAGGGCCGTGGACCGAGCTGTGACCTCCGTGACAGCGTGTGAGTGACACGTTACGAGATGTGGAAGCCGATCGCGTACATAAAGGGCGTATCCCTGTCAGTTGGCAGTGTGCGGACCGTGTCCCAGTCGCCATGATCAGGAGCGGAATGACAGGTTCAGTTCGTCAATGTCCGTTTCGTTGCGCCTGGCTGTCGGCCGGATATGACCGCTTTGCCCCTGGGGTCGTGAGCAAACTCACATGCAGATCCGGGCCTCTTGGCGGCTTCGGCCGGGAATTCGATGTTTAGCCTGGCGCTTTACAAGAGGGAAGTCTCTGCCAACCCACACACGACGGGGTCCACTGCAACCGTGAAGACGACGATGATGTTCCGCAACATAGCCAACCCCCGCCGCACCACCCTCGCCCACCTCGAGGACGCCGAGGAGCTGCAGACCCCCGAACTGCCCGAGCACTCCCTCGACCTCCCGGCCCAGACCGCCAACCCGCGGCGCACGATCCTCATGGAGATCCCGGCCGGGACCTCGGTCGCGGAGTAGTACGGGGCCCGGCCGCCGTTCACTCACCCACCCGGTCACCGGGTTATTCCGCGGCGGCCACCCCTTACCGCGTTAGCCTGGAGCGTCAGACTCCAGCCGGCTCAGTGAGGGGCGCAAGGATCCCGTGCGCATCGCCAGGTTCTCCATCGACGGGAACGTCGCCTTCGGCGCCGTCGAGGGCGACAAGCAGGACGAACTCGTCCTCGACATCATCAAGGGCATTCCGTTCGCGGACTTCGAGCTCTCCGGTACCAAGGTCCCGCTGAGCAAGGTCCGCCTGCTCCCGCCGGTGCTCCCCAACAAGGTCGTCGCCTACGGCCGCAACTACGCGGAGCACGCGAAGGAGCTGGGCAACGAGGTCCCGGACGCCCCCTTCGCCTTCTTCAAGCCGTCCACCTCGGTGATCGGCCCCGGCGACGACATCCAGTACCCGACCTTCTCCCAGGACCTCCACCACGAGGCCGAGCTGGCCGTGGTGATCGGCCGCATGTGCCGCGAGGTCCCGCGCGAGCGCGTGGCGGACGTCATCCTCGGCTACACCTGCGCCAACGACGTCACCGCCCGCGACGTCCAGAAGCGCGAGAAGCAGTGGGCCCGGGCCAAGGGCTTCGACACCTCCTGCCCGCTCGGCCCCTGGGTGGAGACGGACCTGGACCTCGCCACCGCGTCCGACCTGACGATCCAGCTCACGGTCAACGGCGAACAGCGCCAGCTCGGCCGTACCAGCGAGATGATCCACTCCATCGCGGACCTGGTCGTCAACATCACCGAGGCCATGACGCTGCTCCCCGGCGACGTCATCCTCACCGGCACCCCGGCAGGGGTCGGCCCCCTCAGCGTCGGCGACGAGGTCGCCGTCACCATCGAAGGCATCGGCACTCTCACCAACAAGGTTGTCAAGCGTGGCTAGCGCACCCGGCACTCCCGTTCGCGTACGTTTCTGTCCGTCCCCCACCGGTAACCCCCACGTGGGCCTGGTCCGCACCGCCTTGTTCAACTGGGCGTTCGCCCGGCACCACCAGGGCACGCTGGTCTTCCGCATCGAGGACACCGACGCGGCCCGCGACTCCGAGGAGTCGTACAACCAGCTGCTCGATGCGATGCGCTGGCTGGGCTTCGACTGGGACGAGGGCCCCGAGGTCGGCGGCCCGCACGCGCCGTACCGCCAGTCGCAGCGGATGGACATCTACCGGGACGTCGCCGCCAAGCTGCTCGACGCCGGTCACGCCTACCACTGCTACTGCTCCCAGGAGGAGCTGGACACCCGCCGCGAGGCCGCCCGCGCCGCCGGCAAGCCGTCCGGCTACGACGGCCACTGCCGCGACCTCACCGAGGAGCAGGTGGCGGAGTACAAGGCCCAGGGCCGCACCCCGATCGTCCGCTTCCGGATGCCCGACGAGACGATCACCTTCACCGACCTGGTCCGCGGCGAGCTCACCTTCACCCCGGAGAACGTCCCGGACTACGGCATCGTCCGCGCGAACGGCGCCCCGCTGTACACGCTGGTCAACCCGGTCGACGACGCCCTGATGGAGATCACCCACGTCCTGCGCGGCGAGGATCTGCTCTCCTCCACCCCGCGCCAGGTCGCCCTCTACAAGGCGCTCGTCGACCTCGGCATCGCCCAGCAGGTCCCGGCCTTCGGCCACCTCCCCTATGTCATGGGCGAGGGCAACAAGAAGCTGTCGAAGCGCGACCCGCAGGCGTCCCTCAACCTCTACCGCGAGCAGGGCTTCCTGCCCGAGGGCCTGCTCAACTACCTCTCGCTGCTGGGCTGGTCGCTCTCCGCCGACCAGGACATCTTCTCGATCGGCGAGATGGTCGCGGCCTTCGACATCTCCGACGTGAACCCCAACCCGGCCCGCTTCGACCTGAAGAAGTGCGAGGCGATCAACGCCGACCACATCCGCATGCTGGACGTGAAGGACTTCACGGAGCGCTGCGCCCCCTGGCTGAAGGCCCCCTTCGCCCCCTGGGCCCCGGAGGACTTCGACGAGGCGAAGTGGGAGGCGATCGCCCCGCACGCCCAGACCCGTCTGAAGGTCCTCTCGGAGATCACCGAGAACGTCGACTTCCTGTTCCTGGCGGAGCCGGCCGAGGACGAGGCGTCCTGGACCAAGGCGATGAAGGAGGGCAGCGACGCCCTCCTGGCCACGGCCCGCGAGAAGCTGGAGGCGGCCGACTGGACCTCCCCGGAGTCCCTGAAGGAGGCCGTCCTGGCCGCAGGCGAGGCCCACGGCCTCAAGCTCGGCAAGGCCCAGGCCCCGGTCCGGGTGGCCGTCACCGGCCGCACGGTCGGCCTGCCCCTCTTCGAGTCCCTCGAGGTCCTGGGCAAGGAGAAGACCCTGGCACGGATCGACGCGGCACTGGCGAAGCTGACCGCGTAGACACGCGCGCGTGAAGGGGCGGCAACCGGATCACCGGGAGCCGCCCCTCACGCGTCCCCCAGTAGCCCCCGAGCCGTCTCCGGGAGTTAACCCCTCCGGCCAACTTCCGCTTCCTGGGCGGACGTTGGATGTTTCCTGTGCGCATGATGTGCATGCGTGACCGGTACAGGGGGTGGGGGACGTGACCCGTTCACGGCACGAAGTGATCCGTTCGCGCAGACTGGCCACGGCGGTCGTCGCCGGAGCAGCGGCGCTGACCTGCGTCGCGGGGACCTCGCCCGCGCAGGCCGGGCCCGCGGACCCGTCGCAGGTCGGGTTCGTCACGCTCAGGTCGTGGGAGCCGACCTACGTGTCCTACATGTGGGCGGGGGCGTCCGGGTTCCAGTGGGAACCCCGGACCTCCGTCGGCCCCGGCACCTGGGTGGACTACCCGGGCTTCGTCCCGCCCGCGCACGCCGGGCCGGGCGACCTGGCCACCGGCACCGACGTGGTCAGCACCTGGGACGGGGGTGCCGAGGTGACGCAGCGGCACCGTTCCACCGGTGTGACCGCCACCGTCACCGTCCCGGCGGGCCAGACCTACCAGGCCACGTCCGGCTGGAGCGTGCTCACCCAGGACGCCTCCGGCACCCCGCACGTCCTGCGGGCCGCGGCCGACGGCTCCACCACCGACCTCGCCGTGACCGGACTCCCCGCGGGCGCCCGGCCCACCGGATACGTCCCGGGCGGCTCGGTCCGCCGCGCCGCGATCGTCTACACCCTGGACGGCACCACCTCCGTCGGGCTGGTGGACCTCGGCGACGGCGCCTTCCGCACCTACGTCACCGGAGTGGCCGCCGATCCGCCGGTCCGCTTCAACGACCGCTGGCTGGTGGCCGACTGGAAGTACATCCGCGTCGACGCGGCCCCGGGCACCCAGCCCACCGGTATGACCCCCTGGGGCGCCGAACTGGTGGCCGTCGTCGGTGACCAGCTCCTCACCGGCAACCCGACCTTCGTCCAGGGCGGCACCAAGCCCGCGCTGACGGCCCGCTCGCTGACCACCGGGGAGACCCGCACCGTCCTCGCGAACTCCTCCGGAGGCATGGGCCCCACCCCGGACGGCGGCGCACTCGCCACCGCCGGCACCTCCAGCCTCGACTGGAACGTCCACCGCGTCACCCCCACCGCGGACGGCGGCACCGCGACCGAGAAGGTGGCCCAGATCCCGGCCGACCGGATACGGGCCGAGGGGCTGGCCATGGCCGGCGGCGAGCTGTTCCTGGACGGCAGGCAGGGCAGCGGCCACGTGATCTCCAGCTTCGCGCTCGACGCCGGCGGCGTGCCGGTCGGGCCCCAGACCCGCCGCAGCCCCGCCCTGGCCGACCCCACCTGCCTCCCGGGCGACGCCGCCTGCCCCCAGCTGGAGGCGCTCGGCGGCGGACACGTCGTCCACCTCTTCACCGACTCCTCCGGCCGGGAGTACGTGGTCGAGACCGGCCTCGACACCGCCTCCCTGCAGAACGTGCAGACGGGCGACTCCGGCGGCCGCATCGCCGGCGCCACCGGCCGCTACGTCCTCTACAACGGCGGCACGCCCGGCGTGCAGAAGATCCTCGACTTCCCGCGCGGCGCCACGTCCGGCAGGGTCGCGCTCAGCCGGAGCCGCACCACGGCGGCCCTGTGGGGCACCGTCCTGTGGACGCCCGGCACCACCAAGGGGTCGATCACCGGCCACGACCTGAAGACCGGCAGGACCACGACCACGGTCACCACCGGCGCCCACTGCACCCCCACCGACATCCAGGCCGTCAACAGCCGCCTCTACTGGAGCTGCGGCGCCTCCGGCCCGGCCGGGGTCTACGACCGGGCGGCCAGGCGGAACGTCCCGGTCCCCGCCGGCCCCTCCCCGGCCCGCCTCGGCGACGGCTTCCTGGTGCGCGAGAACCGGACCACCCACGAACTGCTGCTCACCGACGTCCACACCGGGACCGCGAAGACGCGGGTCGTCGCCGCGCTGCCCAGGACCGACCAGAACACGGGTGCCGGCAACGGCCGTTGGGCCGTGGACCGGTTCGGCGGCCAGATCGCCTACCTGGGCGCGTCGTACGGGCAGGTGTGGCTCGCCCCCAGCGGCGTCCCCACCTCGCCGCTCGCCCAGATGGACGCGCAGGTCTACTCGCCGTCCGTCATCACCAGGTCGGCGCCCTGGTCGCCGGTGTGGCAGCTGAACAAGCCGTCCACCTGGACCCTGACGCTCGCCACGCCCTCGGGCACGGTCCGGCGCACCCTGACCGGCGCCGCCACGGGCGCGGCCGTACGCCCGGCCTGGGACGGCACCACCGACAGCGGCGCCGCGGCCCCGACCGGCACGTACACCTGGAAGCTCACCGCCCGTCCCCGCGACGGCCAGGGCCGGACCCTGACCCTGACCGGCACGATCACCGTGGGCTGACGGCGCCCGCGGGGTACGGTCGGTGTCATGACGATCAGGGCCGTGGTCTGGGACGTGGACGACACTCTCTTCGACTACACGAGTGCCGACCGCGAGGGCATGCGGGCGCACCTGGCGGCGGAGGGGCTGCTCGCGGGGTGGGGGAGCGCGGAGGCGGCGCTGGTGCGGTGGCGGGAGATCACCGACCAGCAGTGGGCGCGGTTCGCGGCGGGCGAGCTCACCTTCGAGGACCAGCGCCGCGACCGGGTGCGGGTGTTCCTGGGGGCGGAGCTCACCGACGCCGAGGCCGACGACTGGTTCCGCCGGTACCTGACGCACTACGAGGCCGTCTGGAGCCTGTTCCCGGACGTCCTGCCCGCCCTGGACGCCCTCGCGGCCGGCTACCGGCACGCCGTGCTCTCCAACTCCAGCCTGCACGTCCAGGACCGCAAGCTGCGCACGCTCGGGGTGCACGACCGCTTCGAGGCCGTCCTGTGCGCAGCCGAACTGGGCGTATCCAAGCCCGCGGCCGGCGCCTTCCTGGCGGCCTGCGAGGCGCTGGAACTCGCCCCGCACCAGGTCGCGTACGTCGGCGACCACCCGGAGATCGACGGGCGGGGCGCCGCGGACGCCGGGCTGCTGTCGGTCTGGATCGACCGCCGGGGACCGGCCGCCGCACCGGCCTTCCGGCCGTCCATCGGCCCGGCCGCCGACCCGGCCACCGGGGCCGACGCTCCCGCCGGCCCGCACCGGATCGCCTCCCTCGCCGAACTGCCCGCGATCCTCCGCGCGGATACCCGTTTTGGAGCCCCGTCCACCTTCGGGTAATGTTCTTCCTGCGCCGCCGGAGAGCGGGCCGAAAGGCCGGAACCGGAGGCGCGAAACTAGAACAAGATCCCCTCAGGGGCTTGCGTTCCAGTGGCCTATGGTGTAATTGGCAGCACGACTGATTCTGGTTCAGTTAGTCTTGGTTCGAGTCCAGGTAGGCCAGCTCGCAGAGCTCATCTGCAAAGCCCCCGTTGTGTAGCGGCCTAGCACGCTGCCCTCTCAAGGCAGTAGCGCCGGTTCGAATCCGGTCGGGGGTACGGAGATCTTCCACGGATGATCGCTAGGGCCCCCGTTGTGTAGCGGCCTAGCACGCCGCCCTCTCAAGGCGGTAGCGCCGGTTCGAATCCGGTCGGGGGTACGAACTGGTCTAAACCACATTGGTCTATGGTGTAATTGGCAGCACGACTGATTCTGGTTCAGTTAGTCTTGGTTCGAGTCCAGGTAGACCAGCTCGGGTCTGCGGAAACGCAGATCTTCGCCCCCGTTGTGTAGCGGCCTAGCACGCCGCCCTCTCAAGGCGGTAGCGCCGGTTCGAATCCGGTCGGGGGTACACACAGAAGGCCCTCTGCTTCGGCGGAGGGTCTTTGTCGTGCCGCAAGGCGTACGGCACTGGGTGTGCGGTGCCTTACTCGAAGCCGTAACGCCGGGCCGTCTCCTCCTCCTGGGCCAGTCGGTGCAGCGCCTGGAGCATCGGCTCCACCAGCACCGCGCTGGCCACCGCGGCCTCCACCTTCTCCGCCTCCGACGGATGCGTCTCCAGGAAGTCCAGGTCGGCGACGGCCGCCTGGTACATCAACTGCGCACGCGGCAGCAGGAGTTCGGCGTCCCAGTCGTAGCCGAGCCGGCGGAACGCGGCCAGCGCGACCACCAGCCGGCGGTACGCGGGGGAGATCGTCGTCAGCTGCTTGGCGTTCTCCCAGCCGAGCCTGTCGAGGAGGGCGTCGGCCTCCCGGTGCGCGGCCCGCACGTACTCGTCGTCCTCGTCCGGCTCCGGGAGCTGCGGCAGCGCCCACAGGGCGGCGCCCACCCGGATCGTGCGGCCCAGCGAGTCGTCGTCCACATGCCCGAGCACCTCGCGGACCGTCGCCACGGGGATCCGCCCCACCTGGATCATCGCCCGCACCAGCCGCAGCCGCCGCAGGTGCTCCTCGTCGTACTCCGCGGTCGTGGCGTTGACCTGGCGGCCGGGCGGCAACAGCCCCTCGCGCAGGTAGTACTTGATCGTCGCGGCGGACACCCCGCTGCGCTCGCTCAACTGGGCAAGCCGCATGTCTTGCGCGCCTCCTTGGTAAGTGCCACTATCCAAACATCGACAGAAGGATAGTGTCGCTATCCGACAGGCTCCGGGGGTGTCGTTCCACATGGTCTCCATGTTCACCAAACCGATTCCGGGCCGTACGACCGCTGCCCGCGAGGGTGACGCGGTGGTCCTGCTCATCGGCATGCGCATCAACCACTTCTGGGCGGTCCACCAGTGGCTCCCGGTCATGCTGTCGATGTTCCGCATGCTGAGGGAGCTGGCGCGCGACCCCGGCCGGGGGCTGCTCGGCCGCATCCTGCTGACGGCTTCGCCGCGGACGTACTACGTCGTCCAGTACTGGGAGTCGAAGGAGAAGCTGTACGCGTACGCGAGTTCGCCGGAGATGCTGCATCACGGGATGTGGAGCACCGTGAACCGCAAGGAGCGTGAAGGGAAGCTGCGGCAGCACGTGGGCCTGTGGCACGAGACGTACGTGGCGCCCGAGGGCGCGTACGAGTCGATCTACTTCGACATGCCGGAGTTCGGGATGGGTGCGGCGAGCGGGGTACTGCCGCTGGAGCGCCGGGGGCGTTACGCGAAGGACCGGTTCGCTTATAGAAGCGCTGACAGCAGCGCCCCGTAAGGGGCGCGGGGAACTGCGCGATCAAGCACGACGGCGTCGCGGACGGCTGACGACCCGGTGGGGGCAGACGCTGCGCCGTGGTGGGCTCCGGTCACTGGGCGGGTGCGGGCAGCATGTGGCTGGTCGCGCAGTTCCCCGCGCCCCCAGGGGGTTGCACTCCCGTCGGGAGAGGCCTGCCGCGGCGTTGAGGCCGGCCTCTCCCGGTGGGGAGCCTCAGCCGGAACGGCGCAGCGCCTCCGACAGGCGGGCCGCTGCGTCGATGACGGCCTGGGCGTGCATGCGGCCCGGGTGGCGGGTCAGGCGCTCGATGGGGCCGGAGACGGAGACGGCCGCCACCACCCGGTTGGAAGGCCCTCGCACCGGCGCCGACACCGACGCCACGCCCGGCTCGCGCTCGCCGATGGACTGGGCCCAGCCGCGGCGGCGGACGCCCGAGAGGGCCGTCGCCGTGAAGCGGGCGCCCTGGAGGCCGCGGTGCAGCCGCTCCGGCTCCTCCCAGGCCATCAGGATCTGCGCCGAGGAACCGGCCTTCATCGTCAGCGTCGAGCCGACCGGAACCGTGTCCCGGAGTCCGGACAGCCGTTCCGCCGCGGCCACGCAGATCCGCATGTCCCCCTGGCGGCGATACAGCTGCGCGCTCTCTCCGGTGATGTCACGGAGGTGCGTCAGCACCGGGCCCGCCGTCGCGAGCAGGCGGTCCTCGCCGGCCGCCGCGGCCAGTTCCGCGAGTCGCGGACCGAGAATGAAACGGCCCTGCATGTCGCGTGCCACCATGCGGTGGTGTTCCAGGGCCACGGCCAGCCGATGGGCCGTGGGCCGTGCCAGTCCGGTGGCCCCGACCAGACCCGCGAGGGTGGCCGGACCGGACTCCAGGGCGCTCAGGACAAGGGCCGCCTTGTCCAGAACGCCGACGCCGCTACTGTTGTCCATGCAACGATACTCACGTCTCACTCTGTGAAACGCAAGTTCAATTTTCCGTGGAACGCGCCACCCTGGAATCACACAGTGGCCCGCAGACCAACGGGCCCGGCGGCGGACGCCCGGAACCACGACTTCAGGGGCCCGGTACTCGGGCAGCCGCCTCCTCAAGATCTCTAGTTGGGCCGGTGCACGTCTGCCGGCCGGAGGGAAAGCGATGGGTAGGACACTCGCGGAGAAGGTCTGGGACGACCACGTCGTCCGGCGCGCCGAGGGCGAGCCCGACCTCCTCTTCATCGATCTGCACCTGCTGCACGAGGTGACCAGCCCGCAGGCCTTCGACGGGCTGCGCCAGAACGGCCGCCAGGTGCGCCGCCTCGACCTCACCATCGCGACCGAGGACCACAACACCCCGACCCTCGACATCGACAAGCCCATCGCGGACCCGGTCTCCCGCGCCCAGCTGGAGACGCTGCGCAAGAACTGCGCCGAGTTCGGGGTGCGCCTGCACCCGCTGGGCGACGTCGAGCAGGGCGTCGTGCACGTCGTCGGCCCCCAGCTGGGCCTGACCCAGCCCGGTACGACCGTGGTCTGCGGCGACTCCCACACCTCCACGCACGGTGCCTTCGGCGCGCTGGCGTTCGGTATCGGCACCTCCCAGGTGGAGCACGTGCTGGCCACCCAGACGCTGCCGCTGGCCCGCCCCAAGACCATGGCCATCACGGTCGACGGCGAGCTGCCCGAGGGCGTCACCGCCAAGGACCTGATCCTGGCGATCATCGCCAGGATCGGTACCGGCGGCGGCCAGGGCTACATCCTGGAGTACCGCGGCTCCGCCATCGAGAAGCTCTCGATGGAGGCCCGGATGACCATCTGCAACATGTCGATCGAGGCCGGCGCCCGCGCGGGCATGATCGCCCCCGACGAGACCACCTTCGCCTACCTCAAGGGCCGTGCCCACGCCCCCGAGGGCGAGGACTGGGACGCCGCCGTCGCGTACTGGAAGACGCTGAAGACGGACGCGGACGCCGAATTCGACGCCGAGGTGCACATCGACGCCGCCGCGCTCTCGCCGTTCGTCACCTGGGGCACCAACCCCGGCCAGGGTGCGCCGCTTTCGGCGGACGTCCCCGACCCGGCTTCGTACGAAGACGCTTCGGAGCGCCTCGCCGCCGAAAAGGCCCTGGAGTACATGGGGTTGGAGGCCGGCCAGCCGCTGCGCTCGATCAACGTGGACACCGTCTTCGTAGGCTCCTGCACCAACGGCCGCATCGAGGACCTGCGCGCCGCCGCCGACATCCTGAAAGACCGCAAAGTCGCCGACGGCGTACGGATGCTGGTCGTCCCCGGCTCCGCGCGGGTCGGTCTGCAGGCCGTCTCCGAGGGCCTGGACGTGGTCTTCAAGGACGCCGGCGCCGAGTGGCGGCACGCGGGCTGCTCGATGTGCCTCGGCATGAACCCGGACCAGCTGGCCCCGGGCGAGCGCTCCGCGTCCACCTCCAACCGCAACTTCGAGGGCCGGCAGGGCAAGGGCGGCCGTACCCACCTGGTGTCCCCGCAGGTCGCGGCCGCCACGGCCGTCCTGGGCCACCTGGCCTCGCCCGCCGACCTGTCCGACGCCGACGTATCCACGCCCGCTGGAGTCTGATCAGCCATGGAAGCATTCACCACGCACACCGGCCGGGCCGTCCCGCTGCGCCGCTCCAACGTCGACACCGACCAGATCATCCCTGCTCACTGGCTCAAGAAGGTCACCAGGGACGGCTTCGAGGACGGTCTGTTCGAGGCCTGGCGCAAGGACGAGAACTTCATCCTCAACCGCCCCGAGCGGCAGGGCGCGACCGTCCTGGTCGCCGGCCCCGACTTCGGCACCGGCTCCTCCCGCGAGCATGCCGTCTGGGCGCTGCAGAACTACGGCTTCAAGACCGTGATCTCCTCCCGCTTCGCCGACATCTTCCGGGGCAACTCGCTGAAGAACGGCCTGCTCACGGTGGTCCTGGACCAGAAGATCGTGGAGGCGCTGCAGGAGCTCACCGAGAACGACCCGCAGGCCGAGATCACCGTCGACCTGGAGGCCCGCGAGGTGCGCGCCGAGGGCGTCACCGCCTCCTTCGACCTGGACGAGAACTCCCGCTGGCGGCTGCTGAACGGCCTGGACGACATCTCCATCACCCTCCGGAACGAGGCCGACATCGCCGAGTACGAGGCCAAGCGGCCGTCGTACAAGCCGCGGACGCTCCAGGTCTGAGCCGGCGCCGCTTCGGCGTGAACCGACACATCTGAATACGGCTGGTTTCAGCCACCGCAACACCCCTCCTGTACCCCCGATCGCCACGATTGGGGGTACAGCCATGTCTGCACCCGAACGGGCGCTCGCGTTGTCGCAGGTCTTGCCAACTTCCCACGTTAGGGCGGATGTTGTCGGGGTACGTGAGTGCTGTGTCCGTGGCTTCCGCAAGTGCCCGGAAGGCCATTTGAGGCGCCAGTTGCACCCTGCGCAGGCGACAACTCGCCCCAGATGGCACAATCTGTGCATGGAACACGACGGCCAACTCCAGCTCTATGCGGCGGTCGCGGGCCAACTCAAGGAAGCGCACACAAAAGTGCGCGCACTGCAAGTCCCGGAGGGCGTACGGATGGCGCTGACCCGGAAGCTGCTGGTCATTACGGCCGCGGCCAAACACGACGTCGCCGACGCGGCAAGGCGGCTCGAACGGTTCAACGCGGACCTCGACGCGGGTCGAATCCCCGAAGAGGACCGCTGACCGGACCGTACGAGCAGGCCGAGTCCGTTGCGGCACAAGGGTGATAAGCCCGTTTCGTGTTTGATTTGCGGTATATATCTGCCTAACGTGCGAAAAAGCTTGAACACATTCGTTCTGGCGATGTCTCCGAAGGGGAAGACGTGAACAAGGCGCAGCTCGTAGAAGCGATTGCCGACAAGATGGGCGGCCGCCAGCAGGCCGCCGAGGCTGTCGACCATGTCCTGGACGCCATCGTCCGCGCGGTCGTCGCGGGTGAGCGGGTCTCGGTCACCGGCTTCGGGTCCTTCGAGAAGGTGGACCGCCCCGCCCGCTACGCCCGCAACCCCCAGACGGGCGAGCGGGTTCGGGTCAAGAAGACCTCCGTGCCGCGCTTCCGTGCCGGCCAGGGCTTCAAGGACCTGGTGAGCGGCTCCAAGAAGCTCCCGCGCGGCGGTGAGGTCGCGGTCAAGAAGGCGCCCAAGGGCAGCCTGACCGGCGGCGCTTCGGCGACGGTCAAGAAGGCGGCGGCGAAGAAGACCACCGCCAGGAAGGCCACGGCGGTGGCGAAGAAGACCGCCGTGAAGAAGACGGTGGCCAAGAAGACCACCACCGCTGCCGCGAAGAAGACCACGGCGGCGGCGAAGAAGACGGCCGCGAAGAAGACCACGGCGACGGCGAAGAAGACGGCCGCGAAGAAGGCGCCGGCCAAGAAGGTCACCGCCAAGAAGGCGCCGGCCAAGAAGTCGACGGCGCGGAAGGCTGTCGCCAAGAAGACGACAGCCGCACGCTGAGGCGGGGCCCGCTGCACGGCGGGGTCGGGATACTCACGCGACGGGCCGGATTCCCCTGGGGAGTCCGGCCCGCGGTGTGTTTGAGGGATGCGTTCAGTTTCGGGTGCCGGCCGGTGGGAGCTGGTCGCGCAGTTCCCCGCGCCCCTCGGTGGGCTGCGCCTCAGAATGTTTGAAGGGTCACCAGGGTGACGCGGAGGTCGTCTCCGCTTCCCGCGGTCTCGATCCGCACCCTCTGTCCCGGCCTGAGCAGGCGCAGTCCGCCCGCGTCGAACGCCGGGCCGTCGAAGGGCACCGGTGTCCCGTCGTCGAGAAGTACCTGGCCACTGTGCGTCACCGGGTCGTACGTGTATGCGGTCGCCTGCATGAGCGCAGCCTACTGGTCCGGGATCAGCAGGCGGGCCGCCAGCATGGCCGTGCGGGGGCCCACGCCCAGGGCCAGGGCCGCGCGCAGGTCGGCGCCGGTGTCCACGTCCTGGCGTACCGAGTCCACGCCCACCAGTCGCAGTTCCTCGGCGCCCGAGGCGGCGTGCCGGGCGCGGGAATCCAGGCCGAATGCCGGCGCCAATTCATGGCCGGGGGTCGCCGCCAGCAGGGTGGTGCCGATTGCCGCCGTGTCCGGGAGAAAAGCGCGCGGGAATTCCGCGGCCGCGTCCAGGACCCGGGACAATTCCAGTGGGCGTACCGCCGGCAGATCGGCGTTCAGGGCCGCCACGGGGCTTTCCGGACGCGACGCCCGGACGGCCGCCGCGCCGTGCCGCAGCGCCGCGTTCAGGCCGCTCGCCGGCGTGTCCGGGACGATGCGCGCGCCCAGCGCCGACAGCTCGCGCCCGGCCAGTGTGTCGTCCGTGACGACCGCCACGTCCTTCACCGACAGGCAGGCCAGCGCCGCTGCCACCGTGTCCTGGGCGAAGGCGAGGGCCAGCGACGGACGCACGCCGTCCGCCGCGGTGTCCGCGAGCCTGCTCTTGGCGCGGGCCAGCGGCTTGAGCGGGATGACCAGGGTCCACTGCACAGTCGTACCGTCCCTCCCTTGTTGCCTCATTGTCACCCGGGCTCCCGGGGTGGTCGCGATGCCGAGGCGTACGGTGTTCTCGACAGGCCGGCGGGCCGGGGCCACACTTCTTCCCGATCCCAGGCCGGGATGAAGTCCTAGAGGAAGGTGTCCGCGTGCCCCGCCGGAGAATCGGCTTCTGGTACCGCTTCGCTGCGGTGCTCTGCAAACCTCCGCTGGTCGTTCTGATCAAGCGGGACTGGCGCGGAATGGAGAACATTCCGGCCGAGGGCGGATTTATCACCGCGGTGAACCACAATTCCCACATCGACCCCTTCGCCTACGCCCACTATCAGTACAACACCGGCCGCGTTCCGAGATTCCTCGCGAAGAGCGGGCTTTTCAAGAAGGGATTCGTCGGCGCCGCGATGCGCGGTACCGGCCAGATCCCCGTCTACCGCGAGTCCACCGACGCGCTCAGCGCCTTCCGGGCCGCGATCGACGCCGTGGAGCGCGGCGAGTGCGTCGCCTTCTACCCCGAGGGAACGATCACCCGCGACCCGGACCAGTGGCCCATGACCGCCAAGACCGGTGCCGCCCGGGTCGCCCTGCAGACCAAGTGCCCGGTCATCCCGGTCGCCCAGTGGGGCGCCAACGAACTGCTCCCGCCGTACGCGAAGAAGCTCAACCTGCTGCCCCGCAAGACGCACCACGTCCTCGCGGGCCCGCCGGTCGACCTCACGCGCTTCTACGACAAGGAGATGACCCAGGACGTCCTCAAGGAGGCGACCGAGGTCATCATGGCGGCCATCACCCGCCAGCTGGAGGAGATCCGCGGCGAGAAGGCTCCCGAGACCCCCTACGATCCACGGCAGGTGCGGATCGAGCAGCGCCGCCGCACGCGTGCGCAGAGCGGTGCGGAAGAGGAGAGCGGCAAGTGAGCAAGCCTGCCAAGGCGGCGGTCTTCAGCGCGGGTTCGTGGGGTACGGCCTTCGGGATGGTGCTCGCCGACGCCGGGTGCGAGGTCACCCTGTGGGCGCGGCGCGCGGAGGTGGCCGAGGCCGTCAACTCGGGCCGTACCAACCCCGACTACCTGCCCGGCGTGGAACTCCCCGAGAACCTGCGGGCCACGACCGACCCCGCCGAGGCGGCCGCCGGCGCCGACTTCACGTTCCTGTCGGTGCCGTCCCAGACCATGCGGGCCAACCTCGCCGAATGGACGCCGCTGCTCGCGCCCGAGACGGTCCTGGTGTCCCTCATGAAGGGTGTCGAACTCGGCACCACCATGCGGATGAGCGAGGTCATCCAGGACGTCACCAAGGTCGCCGCGGACCGCGTCGCCGTCGTCACCGGCCCCAACCTCGCCCGCGAGATCGCGGCCCGCATGCCGGCCGCCGCCGTGGTCGCCTGTACCGACGAGACGGTCGCCCAGCGGCTCCAGGCCGCCTGCCACACGCCGTACTTCCGGCCGTACACCGAGACCGACGTGGTCGGGTGCGAGCTGGGCGGCTCGGTGAAGAACGTCATCGGCCTCGCCGTGGGCATCGCCGACGGCATGGGGCTCGGCGACAACGCCAAGGGTTCGCTCATCACGCGCGGCCTCGCGGAGACCGCGCGGCTCGGCATCGCCCTCGGCGCCGACCCGCTGACCTTCTCGGGTCTCGCCGGGCTCGGCGACCTGGTGGCCACCTGCTCCTCCCCGCTCTCCCGCAACCACACCTTCGGCACCAACCTCGGCAAGGGCATGACCCTGGAGGAGACCATCGCGGTCACCAAACAGACCGCCGAGGGCGTCAAGTCCTGCGAGTCGGTGGCCGATCTGGCCCGCCGGCACGGCGTGGAGATGCCGATCACCGAGACGGTCGTCGACATCGTGCACGAGGGCAAGCCGCCGGTGGTCGCCCTCAAGGAGCTGATGTCGCGCAGCGCGAAGCCCGAACGACGCTGAGCGAACCCGCCCTGCCGACGCTGTCTCGGGGCCCTACCACCGGGTACTCTCAACGCGATATGAGCACCCAGAACCTCCCCCAGAGCCCTGAGCAGCCCGCTCGCAAGCCGCGCGTGGCCGTCGTCTTCGGCGGCCGCAGCTCCGAGCACGGGATCTCCACGGTCACCGCCGGAGCCGTCCTGAACTCCATCGACCGGACGAAGTACGACGTCCTGCCGATCGGCATCACCCGGGAAGGCCGCTGGGTGCTCACGGCCGACGAACCCGAGCGCATGGCCATCACCGAGCGCCGCACCCCCGAGGTCGGCGACCTCGCCGAGTCGACCGAGGGCGGTGTGGTCCTCCCCGTCGACCCCGCCAGCCGCGAGGTCGTCTACAGCGAGCCCGGCTCGGTGCCCAAGGCGCTCGGCGAGGTCGACGTCGTCTTCCCGGTGCTGCACGGCCCGTACGGCGAGGACGGCACCCTGCAGGGTCTCCTGGAGCTGTCCGGCGTCCCGTACGTCGGTTCGGGCGTGCTCGCCTCGGCCGTCGGCCAGGACAAGGAGTACATGAAGCGGGTGTTCGCCTCCTTCGGGCTCGGCGTCGGCCCGTACCTGGTGATCCGCCCCCGCGAGTGGCAGCAGGACGAGTCCGCCGCCCGCAAGCGGATCGTCGACTTCGCCGGCGAGCACGGCTGGCCGCTGTTCGTGAAGCCCGCGCGTGCCGGTTCGTCGATCGGCATCACCAAGGTCGACGACCTCTCCGGCCTGGACGAGGCGATCGCCGAGGCCCAGTCCCACGACCCGAAGATCCTCGTCGAGGCGGGCATCCGCGGCCGTGAGATCGAGGTCGGCGTCCTGGAGTTCGAGGACGGCCCGCGCGCCTCGGTCCCGGCGGAGATCCCGCCGCCGTCCGAGCACGCGTACTACGACTTCGAGGCCAAGTACATCGACTCCACCCCCGGCATCGTCCCGGCCCCCCTCACCCCCGAGGAGACCGCCGAGGTCCAGAAGCTCGCGGTGGACGCCTTCGAGGCCGCGTCCTGCGAGGGCCTGGTCCGGGCCGACTTCTTCCTCACGGAGGACGGCGACTTCGTCATCAACGAGATCAACACGATGCCGGGCTTCACCCCGATCTCGATGTACCCCCAGATGTGGCAGGCGACCGGTGTCGCCTACCCCGAGTTGATCGACCGCCTGATCCAGGCAGCCCTGAACCGTTCGACGGGGCTGCGCTAGAGAACGCCCCGCGCTGAAGCGCCCCGTCAGGGGCGCTGCCTAGTCGGCAATCCCTTCCGGAATCGCCTTCTTGACGGCAGGCGCCAGGCTCACCAACGGCGCCATGCCGTCCCCGGTCCGCCCCGCGGGAATCGTCACCTCGACATACGCCTTCCGCAACGTCGTCGTGAACCGAAACGATTTGTCGGCCCGCTGCTCCAGCAGCCATCCGACCCCGTTCACTTCCACCCCGTCGGCTTCCGGATCGGACATCTTCGCGGGTCGCGAAACACCGCAGCGCAGTATGATCGCGGGGTCCCCCCAGCCCGCGGTCAGCGCGGACGAGGGCTCGGGGTCACGGCGCGTGAGTCCGTCGACCTTCTTCGGCAGCACCCCGTCGAGGCGACGGCACAGCTTCGCAACCGCCCCGCCCGGACTGGGAACCGCCGCCGACGGGGCGTCGTCTGCTGATGAGCAGCCCGCTGCCGCGATCATCAGCGCGGCGAGCGCGGGCAGACCGGATGGCCGGTGACGGAAGATGTTCACCGGCCAAGGGTAGACGGGGGCTACAGATGGACGACCGGGCAGGTCAGGGTGCGCGTGATGCCGTCCACTTGCTGGACCTTCGCGACCACCATGCGACCGAGTTCATCGACTGTGTCGGCTTGCGCGCGCACGATGACGTCGTACGGTCCTGTCACGTCCTCGGCCTGGATGACGCCGGGGATCTTGCTGATCGTCTCGGCGACGGTCGACGCTTTGCCGACCTCCGTCTGGATCAGGATGTACGCCTGTACCACGGAACCTCCAGGGCGGCCACGAGGATCATGTGGGGAAAAGGAACGCCACGGTATCGCGTCGCCGCTCACCGCGGGGAGACCTGCGCGGACAGGGGCTTGCGCGCCGGGGTGCAGGCACGACAGATGTTGACGGTCACCTCGACCGTATCCACGACCACGGTGACGCGCGAGCGGGCACGGCAAGGCAGAGAAGGGGCGTAAGGGCAATGAAGGGCACTGTTGGTGAGCTGGGGGAGTTCGGGCTCATCAGGGAGCTCACCTCCCGTCTCACCACCACTCCGGCGGTCCGGGTCGGTCCCGGCGACGACGCCGCGGTGGTCGCCGCGCCCGACCGCCGGGTGGTGGCGAGCACCGACATCCTGCTGGAGGGCCGGCACTTCCGCCGCGACTGGTCCACGGCCTACGACGTCGGCCGCAAGGCGGCCGCGCAGAACCTCGCGGACATCGCCGCCATGGGCGCGGTGCCGACCGCCCTGCTGCTCGGCCTGGTCGTGCCCGCCGAACTCCCGGTGACCTGGCCCAGCGAGCTGATGGACGGCCTGCGCGACGAGTGCCAGGTGGCCGGCGCCTCGGTGGTCGGCGGCGACGTGGTCCGCGGCGACACGATCATGGTGTCGATCACCGCGCTCGGCGACCTGCGCAACCAGGAGCCGGTCACCCGGGCCGGCGCCCAGCCCGGCGACCTGATCGCCGTCACGGGCTGGCTGGGCTGGTCCGCGGCCGGCTACGCGGTGCTCTCCCGGGGCTTCCGCTCACCGCGGGCGTTCGTGGAGGCGCACCGCCGCCCCGAGCCGCCGTACCACGCGGGCCCGGCCGCCGCCGCCCTCGGCGCGACCGCGATGTGCGACGTGAGCGACGGGCTGATCGCGGACCTCGGGCACATCGCCGAGGCCAGCAAGGTGCGGATCGACATCCGCTCCGGCGCGATCGACATCCCGACCCAGATGAACGACATCGGCCAGGCCGTCGGCGTCGACCCCATCCAGTGGGTGCTGACCGGGGGCGAGGACCACGCGATCGTGGCCACCTTCCCGCCGGACGTGAAGCTGCCCGCCCGCTGGAAGGTCATCGGCGAGGTCCTCAACCCGTCCGCGCTGCCCCAGGTGACCGTCGACGGGGCGCCCTGGACCAGCAAGGGCGGCTGGGACCACTTCGGGGACATCGAGTCGTGACAGCCGTGACCCTGCCGCGGGTACTGACGGTCGCGGGCTCCGACTCCGGCGGCGGGGCCGGGATCCAGGCCGACCTGAAGACGATGCTGGCGCTGGGCGTGCACGGCATGAGCGTGCTCACGGCGGTGACCGCGCAGAACTCGACGGGCGTGCAGGGCGCTTGGGAGCTGCCGGTGGCGGCCGTCCGCGCCCAGTACCGGAGCGTGGTCGACGACATCGGCGTGGACGCGGTGAAGACCGGGATGCTCGCCTCGGCCGAACTCGTCGAGACGGTCGCGGAGTTGCTCGCCGCCACCGACGCCCCCGTGGTCGTCGACCCGGTCGGGATCTCCAAGCACGGCGACCCGCTCCTCGCCGCCTCCGCCCTCGACCCGGTCCGCACCCGGCTCCTCCCGCTGGCCACCGTCGCCACCCCGAACCTCGACGAGGTGGCACAACTCACCGGGGTGCGGGTCGAGTCGGAGGCGGATCTGCGCCGGGCCGCGGCGGCCGTGCTGTCGTACGGTCCGACCTGGGTGCTGATCAAGGGCGGGCACCTGCCCGGCGAGGCCGTCGACCTGCTCACGGACGGCACCGACGAACTCCTGCTGCGCGCCCCCAGGCACGACAACCGGCACACCCACGGCACCGGCTGCACCCTTGCCTCCGCGATCGCGTCGCAGCTCGCGAAGGGGCAGTCCGTGCCGGAGGCGGTGACGGCGGCGAAGGAGTACGTCACCGGGGCGATCGCGGCCGGGTTCGCGCTCGGCGCCGGGATCGGGCCCGTGGACCACGGCTGGGCCCTCAGCCCGCGGACAGCGCCGGGTACTCCCGCAGCCTGATGTCCGTGACCGCCTTCTCGGTCATCCTCTTGAAGAACCGGGCCGGCGGGCGCGAGGCGAGCACCCGGTACATCCGGTCCCGGTCCCGATCCCGGCTTCGAACTGGTGTACGTCCACGGCGTCGGGGGCGGGGGCCGCCGGGGTCGAGAGGGGTGCCGTCGTCGGCGCGGACGTCCAGGGGGCCCAGGATGCCGAAGCGCACGGGATCAGCTTGTCGGGGCACCGTTTGCCGGGGTTCGGAATTTCCGGCACGGCGCAGCGCAGCCTCGGCGCAGCGCGGGCAAGGCAAAAAGCCGGCCCACCCGGAGGTGGACCGGCTCTGTGCAGCGAACCAGCGGTGGCCGCGCGCTCAGCGACAGTGCGTCAGCGCGAGACCTTGCCGGCCTTGATGCACGAGGTGCAGGCGTTCACGCGCTTCGGCGTCCCGCCGACCACGGTACGCACACGCTGGATGTTCGGGTTCCAGCGGCGGGACGTACGGCGGTGCGAGTGCGAGATGTTGTTGCCGAAGCCCGGCCCCTTGCCGCAGACGTCGCAGTTGGCAGCCACGGGTCACTCCAAAGACTTCAGATGCACTTACGGTTGAATCCCGGCAGGCCGGGATCGAGATCCTACGGATCGAAGATCTTGAGTGGCGTTGCCAGGGGAATGGCCCGATCAGATCGGGCAACCGGAGCAGCATACAACGGCTGCGTCCGTTAGACGAAACTAGCATGGCAGCTCAGGGGCCCGCCCCCGGCCCTCTTCCGGCGGACACCCTTCCGGGGTCTACGCTGCGTCCACGTTCGGCAGGCTCAGGGAGGCGCAGGTGGCGCAGGTGCCGCAGACATTCTTCGATGCTCTCGCGGTACGCACCTGGTGCGGACTGGCGCTCGGTGCGCTCGGGCGGTCGCGCGAGGAGATCGACGCGATCAACGTCTACCCGGTGGCCGACGGCGACACCGGTACGAACCTGTACATGACGGTGGAGTCGGCCGCGGGGGCCGTGGAGGCCGTCTTCGCGGGTTACGAGCTGGGCGAGGAGGTGCCGACCCTGGCGGACGCCGTCCGCGCGATGGCCCACGGCGCCCTCATAGGCGCGCGCGGCAACTCCGGCACGATCCTGGCCCAGCTGCTGCGCGGCATGGCCCACATCCTCGCCGAGGGTGACGCGACTCACATCGACGCCGAGGGGCTGCGGCTCGCCCTGCGGCACGCCGCCGACGCCGCCCGCCAGGCCGTCGCCCACCCGGTGGAGGGCACGGTGCTGTCGGTCGCGGCGGCCGCGGCGGACGCCGCAGCCGCGGTGGAGGGCGACTGCGGGGCGGTCGCGCGGGCCGCCTACGAGGGTGCGTGCAAGGCGCTCGCGGCGACTCCGGGACAACTCGCCGCACTGGAGCGGGCCGGGGTGGTGGACGCCGGCGGGCGGGGTCTGGTCGCGGTGCTGGGGGCGCTCGTCGAGGCGTTCACGGGGGAGACGCCCACCGCTTTCGACCTGCACGCGCACGGGGAGGGCCCGGCCGGGCACGCGCGCGTGGACGCCGTCTCCGACGCCCGGGCCGCGGGCTGCGCCGAGCCGGGCGGCGGACCCGCCTTCGAGGTCATCTACCTCCTGGAGGCCGAGGACGCCGCCGTGGACCGGCTCCGGGCCCGGCTCGACGCCCTCGGCGACTCCCTGGTGGTGGTCGGCGGCGACGGCCTGTGGAACGTCCATGTGCACGTCGACGACGCCGGCGCCGCCGTCGAGGCGGGCGTGGAGGCCGGACGCCCCTACCGGATCCGGATCACCCACTTCGGCGCCGGGGACGTGCACACCGGCGGGGAGCGGCCGCAGCGCGAGCGGGTCCAGCGGGCCGTCGTGGCCGTCGTGCCGGGGGAGGGGCTGGCCGGGCTGTACACCGAGTCCGGCGCGACCACCGTGCTCGCCCGCCCCGGGGAGCCGCCCGCCAGCGGGGAGCTGGTGGACGCCGTACGGCGCGCCCACGCGCGCGAGGTGGTGCTGCTGCCCAACGACGCCGACCTGCGGCACACGGCCGCCGCCGCGGCCGAGCAGGCCCGCGCGGAGGGCATCCGGGTCGCCCTCATCCCGACCCGCTCGGCGGTCCAGGGCATCTCCGCGCTCGCGGTGCACCAGCCGGACCGCCGCTTCGACGAGGACGTCGTCCAGATGACCTCGGCGGCCGGCGCCACCCGCTACGCCGAGGTCGTGGTGGCCGAGCGGCAGTCCTGGACCATGGCCGGCATCTGCCAGGCCGGGGACGTGCTGGGCCTGATAGACGGCGACGTGGCGGTGATCGGCTCGGACGTCACCGCCACCGCCGAGACCGTCCTGGACCGCATGCTCCAGGCCGGCGGCGAGCTGGTCACCCTCGTCCTCGGCGACGAGGCCCCCGACGGCGTCGCCGACCGCCTGGAGGCACGCGTGCGCGAGGCGTACCTCGCCGTCGACACGGTGGTCTACCGGGGCGGCCGGCAGGGGGCTCCGCTCCTCATCGGCGTCGAGTGAGCCCCGCTCCCGCCCACCTTCACTCCTCCGTGGGCTCCAGCAGCTGCCGGGCCTCCGCCCGCCGGGCCCGGACCGTCTCGTCGGCCGGGTCGGCGCCCTCGTAGGCGTCCAGCACCGCACGCGCGCGTGCGGTCGCCGCGGCCGGACGGCTGAGGTCGGCCTCCAGCCAGCCGGCGGCCAGCTCCGCGGCGGTACGGCCGTGCAGCCCGTCCTCACCCAGCGTGGCGAACACCGAGATCGCCGCCGCCATCTCCGCGAGCGCCGCCTCGAACGCCTCCTGGATCGCCGGGTCGTCGGCGTCCTCCGGCACGGAACGGGCCAGCAGGTCACCGAACTGCCGGTGGGTGTGCCCGAGTTCACCGGCGAGCCGCTCCGCCGCCGCCGGGTCCCCGACGCCCTCCAGCGCCGACTCGCACTCCCGGACCGCGTCCGCCATCAGCTTCCGCGCGCCCTCCGTCCCCGCCTCCGTCCGCAGCGCCAGCCACGCGCGGGCCCGCAGCGAACGCACCAGGAAGTGCACATTGCCCATCTCCCGCCACAACTCGCCCGCCCGCGTGTACGCCCGGTCCGCCTCGGCGGGCAGCCCCGCGTTGCCCAGTGACTCCGCGGCCAGGTGGGCCAGGGTGGCGTGGTCGTGCTGCTCGGGCCAGTGCCGGGCGATCTCGGCCGCCTGCAGCCGCCGTTCGGCCGCCGCGTGATGCTCGCCCAGCTCGCTCAGACAGTCCCCGAGCCACCACTGGGTCTGGACGACCGCGCCGTCGCCGTGCGTCTCGGCGCTCAGGTCGGCCAGCGCCGACTCCAGCACCTCGGCGGCCTCCGCGAACCGCCCCTGCCGCAGCAGGAAGCCGCCCAGCTGGTGCCGGGCCCACGCGCCCAGCGTGCCGCTCTCCCCGGCCTCGTCGGCCCAGTGCGCGGCCTCCAGGGCGTGCTCGGCGGCCTCCTCGGCCGCCCCGCGGCCGCCGACCACCTCCGCGAGCTGGAGATGCAACTGCGCCCGCCCGACCGGCTCCACGTACGGCCCGCCGTGCTCCAGCGCCGCGCGCAGCGCCCGCTCCGCCTCCGCCGGGTCGCCCTGCTCGTGGGCGAGCGCGGCCACCCGCACCTCGTACTCGACCGCGAACCACGGCAGCTCCGCGCCGACGAACTGCGCCGACGCCTGCCGGAACAGCTCACCCGCCCGCTCCCCGTCCCCGGCGTGCTCGGCCAGTTCGGCGAGCATCGCCCGCCCCTCGGCCGCCCGGGACACCAGCCGTACGTCGGACCCGCCGCGCCCGCCGACCAGCGCCAGCAGCTCCCGTACCGCCTGTTCGGCCTCCGCGGCGCCCTCGGACCGCTCGTGCACCTGCCGCATCAGGATCCGGGCCCGGCTCATCAGCACGGACGCCGTCTGCCGCACCCCGGTCGAGTCGTCCGCGTACAGGGCGAGAATCCGGTCGTACGGCTCGTCGATCGCGGCCAGCGCCTCGGCCAGCTCCCCGGACAGCGCGCGCACGTACGCGGCACGCGCGCGTGCCGCGATCGCCTCGCCCTCGTCGCCCGCCTCCGCGTACAGCTCCGCCGCCCGCTCGAACAGCCCGACCCCCTCGGGGCCGCGCCCCATCGCCGTGTGGTCGGCGATCTCCGCGCGGACGTACGTGTCCACCTCGGTCTCCTCGGCGGCCTCCGCCACCGCCGCCCAGGCCTCCAGCGCGTGCGGCTGGAGCGTGTCCGACAGCCGCCGGGCCTCGGCCAGGAGCGCGGGCAGCGAGGGCTGTTCCGACTGCTCCGGCGCGTGCGCCGGGGCGACCGGCACGACAGGGCCGGCGGGCGCCGTCCGGGCCGCCCGCACGCCCAGCGGCAGCCGGTCCGCCAGCGGTTGCTGCGCCATCCGCTCGCGCAGCTGGTCACCGACGTAGGACGTGCCGTTGCGGGCGTCGAACCGCGCGGTCAGCTCCAGGGCCTCCGCGCGCGCGTGCCCGGCGAGTTCCCCCGCGGTCCACGCCCGCCCGGCGGGCCCCGGCACCCGCTGCCCGCCGAGCCCCAGCACGGTCAGCCGGTCCATCAGCAGCGCCACCACCGCCAGGAAGTCCATCCGGCTGCGCGGCTGCCCGGTGTCCGTGAAGTAGGCGGGACGTTCCGCCAGCAGCTCCAGACCGCGCGCCTCGTTGCCGGTCAGCGCGCAGAACTCCACGTGGTCCGCGTAGGCGCCCCGCATGCTCTCCATCGGGCGGACGAGACGGAAACCGCGCAGATGGTGCGCGCGGGCCTCCTCGACGCGGCCGAGGCGCAGCAGCGGCACCAACGAGGAGGCCAGCACCGTGTGCGGCTCGTGGGCGCAGCTGTACTCGCCGTCCAGCACCGGCCCCCACACCTCCAGGGCCTCCGCGTCCCGGCCGTTCCTCAGGTGCCAGCCGCCCTGCCCGTGCAGCTCGCACGCGTGACAGTCGGCCATCCGGTCCCGGTCCGCCGCCAGCCAGGCCGCGTACGCCCGCTCCGCGCGCGCGAGGTCGCCGATGTGCCCGGCGACGCTGAACTCGGCACCGCGCACCGCCCGCTCGGAGTGCCCGGCCAGCCGGTAGCGGTGCTCCATCTCGCCCAGCCACTTCTCGATCGAGGCGAGCGGGATGTGCGGCTGGTCGAGCATGCCGGCCGTCATCCACTTGAAGACCCAGTGCAGCGAATGCGTCTCGTACTCGTCGAAGTCCTCGGGCCGCTCGTCCCACATCCGCAGCAGCCGCGCGAACGGGACGAACATCTTGTCCTTCTCGGAGCTGTAGTTGTAGACCTTCAGCTGGTGCCCGAGCGCCTCGATCACGGCGAGCGGGATGTTCAGCTTCTCGGCCTCCGCCAGCAGCTGCTCCGCGCGCGCGTTGCGGGCGGGACCCTCCGGCTCCTCGGAGTTCTCCGCCATCGCCCGGCGCAGCGAGTCGAAGTCAGCAATCTCCATCAGCGATCGTCTTCCCCATGCGTGGCCCACTCCAGGAGGCCGATGAACGAGCGGTTGAGCAGCGCCGAGTCGGCCGGCCGCAGCGGGCGCTGGGCCATCAGCAGCGCCTGACCGTAGAGCGACTCGGTCGCGGTGCCGATCAGCTCCGGGTCCTTGAGGGCACTGATCCGCCGGATCAGCGGGTTGAGGTGGTTGAGCACCAGACGGGCGCGGGGCGCGCTGCCGCGCAGCGAACCCAGGATGCCCGCCCACAGGTCGTCGGCCTGCTCCTCGGCCTCCGCACGGGCCTGTTCGTGGCGGGCGGCGCGGTCGTCTAGGTGGAGGGCGGGGACCGAGAGGGGGTGGAAGGCCCTCAGTACAATGTCACATTGCAGTGGGTCCAGCTTCGCCCGCGCCACCCCCAGGAACCCCGCCACCGCCAGCTCCTCCGCCGGGTCCACGGCGTCCAGATGCGCGGTCACGGTGTCCGCGTCCAGCTCCGCGACCACCGTCCCGGGCCGCACCGACGGCAGCGCCTCGACCAGCTCGCTGTCGTACGTGTAACCGCCGTTGATCACCCCGACGCCCTGCGCGGAGGCGATCGGCGCGACCTGCCGGTACTCCTCGACCGTCCGCGTGAAGTGCACCACCGGGTGCCGCTGCGCGAACTCCTCCAGGGACAGCTGCCCGTCGGTGGTCTCGAAGGGGAGCCACGGCAGCATGGTCCGCAGCATCTCCGGGTCGTGCCGGGCCAGCGACTTCACCCCGAGGTGATGCACGGACAGGAACGCGGCAAGCCGTTCCGGATCACCGGCCGCAAGACCGGTCAACCAGGACCGAATCCTTTCGCCGAGCGCCTCCCGTACGGCGGCCAGCGTCTCGTCCTCGTACAGCGACTCGCGCGAGGCGGTCGGCCGCAGACTGTCCGTGTCCAGGACGCAGCGCACGAAGAACGCCCAGTCCGGCAGCAGCTGTTCGGCCCGCTCGGTGAGCAGCATGCCCTTGAGGTGCACCCGGTGCGTGGCCCGCTGCGCCGGACTCACCGCCGACGGCAGCACGTACGCCACCCCCCGGATCCCGGCCAGCGGCACGTCCAGCGCGATCGAGTCCAACGGCGTGAACCCGAACAGCTCGTGACAGTGCCGGGCCAGCGCCACCCGCCGGGTGCTGGGGGAGGGGTACGGCCGGTCCCAGGGCGCCGGCAGGTCGGTGACCGCCTCGTCGCCCACCCGGACGTCGTACGGCAGCAGCGAGCCGAAGTCCCGCGCCAGCGCGAGCACCCGCCGCTCGTCCAGCCACTCGGCCGCACCCGCCCGCGCCACCAGATGCACGGTGGTACCGGGCTCGGGGCGGGCCTCGGGCGCCAACGTCCTTACGGTGTACGACCCGTCGTCGCGCGCCGTCCACTCCACGGGCGGCGCGTCCGGCGTGCGGGCGCTGCGGCTGACCACCCGGATCCGCTCGGCGACCACGAAACAGGCCAGCAGCCCGATGCCGAACTGGCCCAGGAAGTCGGAACGGGCCTCCTGCAGCCCGTTCCCCCGTTTTGAACTGCGCCCGATGGTCGCGAGCAGGCTGTGCACGTCGGACTCGGTGAGCCCGACGCCGCTGTCCTCCACCCGAAGGGCGCTGCCGTCGGCGTACAGCCGCACCCGCGCCGGGGCGTCGGGCTGTTCGGCCCGTCTCGCGGTGATCGCGTCCACGGCGTTCTGCAGCAGTTCGCGCAGGTAGACCTTGGGGCTGGAGTACAGGTGATGGGAGAGCAGGTCCACCAAACCACGCAGGTCGACCTGGAACGTATGAGGTGACTGTGATGCCTGGGATGACTGTGAGGTCTGGGAGTCCATCGTCGCTGCGCCGGAGGGGGGAAGACGTGGTCGGCGCGGGGTCGGGCGGTCCCTGGTGGGGTGGTGACCGCGGAAGGATGGCCGGAGCGCGCCATCCTATGACTCAAAACGGCCGTCTGACCAGGGGTTTCCCGAGACATATACGGCATTGTCAGTGGTGTGGTGTGCAATGGATCTCGTGCCCGCACTGGAAGAACCACTGAAGAAAGTGCTCGGCCCAGCCACCGCAAAGGTGATGGCCGAGCATCTCGGCCTGCACACCGTCGGCGACCTCCTGCACCACTACCCCCGCAGATACGAGGAGCGCGGCCAGCTCACCCACCTCGCCGACCTGCCCATGGACGAGCACGTGACGGTGGTCGCCATGGTCGCCGACGCCCGCCTGCACACGTTCGCCTCCGCCAAGGCGCCCCGCGGCAAGGGCCAGCGCCTGGAGGTCACGATCACCGACGGCAGCGGCCGGCTCCAACTGGTCTTCTTCGGCAACGGCGTGCACAAGCCCCACAAGGAACTCCTGCCGGGCACCCGCGCGATGTTCGCCGGCAAGGTCTCGGTCTTCAACCGCCGCCTGCAACTGGCCCACCCGGCCTACGAGTTGCTGAGCGGCGACGACCCGGCCGAATCGGTGGAGACCTGGGCGGGAACCCTGATCCCCCTCTACCCGGCCACCGCGAAGCTGGAGTCCTGGAAGATCGGCAAGGCGGTCCAGATCGTCCTGCCCAGCGCCCAGGAGGCCCTGGACCCGCTCCCCCCGCCCCTCCGTGAGGGCCGCGGTCTGGTCTCCCTCCCCGAAGCCCTCCTCAAGATCCACCGCCCGCACACCAAGGCGGACATCGCCGCGGCCCGCGACCGTCTCAAGTGGGACGAGGCCTTCGTCCTCCAGGTAGCCCTGGCCCGCCGCCGCCACGCGGACGCCCTGCTCCCGGCGGTGGCCCGCAGACCGGCCCCCGACGGCCTCCTGACGGCCTTCGACGACCGCCTCCCCTTCACCCTCACGGACGGCCAGCAGAAGGTCTCGAGGGAGATCTTCGACGACCTGGCGACGGAACACCCCATGCACCGCCTCCTCCAGGGCGAGGTCGGCAGCGGCAAGACGATGGTCGCCCTCCGCGCCATGCTCGCCGTGGTCGACGCGGGCGGCCAGGCGGCCATGCTCGCCCCCACCGAGGTGCTGGCCCAGCAGCACCACCGCTCGATCACCGAGATGATGGGCGAGCTGGCCGAGGGCGGCATGCTCGGCGGCGCGGACCACGCCACCAAGGTCGTCCTCCTCACCGGCTCGATGGGCACGGCGGCCCGCCGCCAGGCGATGCTCGACCTGGTCACGGGCGACGCGGGGATCGTGATCGGCACGCACGCGCTGATCGAGGACAAGGTCCAGTTCCACGACCTCGGCCTGGTCGTCGTCGACGAACAGCACCGCTTCGGCGTCGAACAGCGGGACGCGCTCCGGGGCAAGGGCAAGCAACCGCCCCACCTCCTCGTCATGACCGCCACCCCCATTCCCCGCACGGTCGCGATGACGGTCTTCGGCGACCTGGAGACCTCGGTCCTGGACCAGCTCCCGGCCGGCCGCTCCCCGATCGCCACCCACGTCGTCCCCGCCGCCGACAAGCCCCACTTCCTGGCCCGCGCCTGGGAACGGGTCAGAGAGGAAGTCGGGAACGGCCACCAGGCCTACGTCGTCTGCCCCCGCATCGGCGACGACATCGATGAGGCGGCCGACCCCAAGAAGGCGAAGAAGTCCGCCGAGGACGAGGCGGAGAAGCGTCCCCCGCTCGCCGTCCTGGACGTGGCCGACCACCTCGCCAAGGGCCCGCTGAACGGCCTCCGGGTCGAGGTCCTGCACGGCCGCATGCACCCCGACGACAAGGACGCGGTGATGCGCCGCTTCGCCGCGGGCGACACGGACGTCCTGGTGGCCACGACGGTCATCGAGGTCGGCGTGAACGTCCCCAACGCCACCGCCATGGTGATCATGGACGCCGACCGCTTCGGCGTCTCCCAGCTCCACCAGCTGCGCGGCCGGGTGGGCCGGGGCTCCGCCCCCGGCCTCTGCCTCCTGGTCACGGAGATGCCGGAGGCGAGCGCCGCCCGCCAGCGCCTCACGGCGGTCGCCGCCACCCTGGACGGCTTCGAGCTGTCGAGGATCGACCTGGAGCAGCGGCGAGAAGGCGACGTGCTCGGCCAGGCCCAGTCGGGCGCCCGCTCCAGCCTCCGCGTCCTCGCGGTGATCGAGGACGAGGAGATCATCGCGGAGGCGAGAGAGGAGGCGACGGCGCTGGTCGCCCGAGACCCTGAGCTGACCGACCTCCCGGGCCTACGAACAGCCCTGGACGCCCTCTTGGACGAGGAGAGAGAGCAGTACCTGGAGAAGGGCTGAATGTGACGTGCCCCCTTTGGGGGCGCGGGGAACTGCGCGAGCAACCACGACGCACCTGCTGCCAAACTGAATCCGTAACCACCCCGGAAAACTCCCCCGGACCGAGGATTCAAAATGACCCGCGTGATCGCCGGCCAGGCAGGCGGACGGCGCCTCTCCGTGCCGCCCGGCACCGGAACCCGCCCCACCTCCGACCGCGCACGCGAAGGCCTCTTCTCCACCTGGCAGTCCCTCCTGGGCGGCCCCCTGGACGGCGAACGCGTCCTCGACCTCTACGCGGGAACCGGGGCCGTGGGCCTGGAGGCCCTCTCCCGGGGCGCCGGCCACACCCTCCTCGTCGAGGCCGACCCCAGAGCCGCCCGCGTCGTACGTGAAAACGTGAAGAATCTGGGGCTCCCCGGCGCCGAGGTAAGAGCGGGCAAGGCCGAGCAGGTCATCCAGTCACCGGCGCCCACACCGCCGTACGACATCGCCTTCCTGGACCCCCCGTACGCCGTCACGGACGACGATCTTCGGGAGATTCTCCTCACACTCCGCTCGGAGGGCTGGCTCGCGCCGGACGCTCTCGTCACCGTGGAGCGCAGCACCAGAGGTGGCGTCTTCAACTGGCCGACCGGCTTCGAAGGCCTCCGGTCCCGTCGCTACGGCGAGGGAACGTTTTGGTACGGTCGCGCCGCCTCTACGTGCGAAGACGCACGATGACCGGACCGGAGAGCGAGGGATCTCAAGTGCGCCGCGCCGTCTGTCCCGGGTCGTTCGACCCGATCACCAACGGACACCTCGACATCATTGCCCGTGCGTCCCGTCTCTACGACGAGGTCTACGTCGCGGTGATGATCAACAAGTCCAAGAAGGGCCTGTTCGAGATCGACGAGCGGATCGACCTGATCCGCACCGTCACCGCCGACTACGGAAACGTCCGGGTCGAGGCCTTCCACGGCCTCCTCGTCGACTTCTGCAAGCAGCGCGACATCCCGGCCATCGTCAAGGGCCTGCGGGCCGTCAGCGACTTCGACTACGAGCTGCAGATGGCCCAGATGAACAACGGTCTGTCGGGTGTCGAGACGCTGTTCGTACCGACCAACCCGACCTACAGTTTCCTCTCCTCCTCGCTGGTCAAGGAGGTGGCCCAGTGGGGCGGCGACATCGCCCACCTGGTTCCGCCGGCCGTTCTGGAGGCCCTCAACAAGCGTCTCGGCAGGGACTGATGGGGCTACAGTCGTCCCGTCCGTCTCCAACCCAGCTGTAGAGAGTGGCGAGCACAGGTGGACGTGCAGAAGAAGCTCGACGAGATCGTGACCTCGGTCACCGGCGCCCGGTCCATGCCCATGTCGGCGTCGTGCGTGGTCAACCGCGCCGACCTGCTCGCGATGCTCGAAGAACTGCGTCAGGCGCTGCCCGGCTCGCTCGCGCAGGCCGAGGAGCTGATCGGCGGCCGGGACCAGATGGTCGAGCAGGCCCGCATGGAGGCCGAGCGGATCATCGAGACCGCGCACGCCGAGCGCGGCTCGCTGATCTCCGACACCGAGGTGGCCCGCCGTTCCCAGGCCGAGGCCGACCGGATCCTCGCCGAGGCCCGCCAGGAGGCCGAGGAGGTCCGCGCCGACGCCGACGACTACGTCGACTCCAAGCTCGCGAACTTCGAGGTCGTCCTCACCAAGACCCTCGGCTCGGTCGGTCGCGGCCGCGAGAAGCTGCTCGGCACCGGCCCCGGACTCGACGAGCAGGGCTACGAGGACGAGGACGCCCCCGAGCGCAGCCACGACCCCGAGACCCTGCGCCGGGACGCCGACGCCTACGTCGACGTCAAGCTCGGCGCCTTCGAGGCGGTCCTCGCCAAGACCCTGGAGGCGGTCGGCAAGGGCCGCGCCAAGCTGCACGGCCGGATCGCCTCCGACGCCCTCGGCGCCCTCGCCGACGACGACACGACCTTCCAGCACTCCAGCGACGCCGACTACCTCGCCGACCTCGCGGCCCTCGCCGACCAGGACGAACGGGCGGCGCAGGCGCAGGCGCAGGCGGCCCCGGCCGAGCAGCCCCAGCAGCAGCCGCAGTACGACCAGCAGCCCATGCAGCAGCCGGTCGCGCAGGATCCGTACGGCTACCCCCAGCAGCAGCCCGTCTACGCCCAGCAGGACGGGTACGGCTACCAGCAGGACCCCTACGGCTACCAGCAGGCCGATCCGTACGCCGCCGCCTACCAGGGCTACGACACCGGCCAGCAGCCCGTCTACGACCCCCAGCAGCAGCCGGCGGCCCAGCACCAGCCGCACCAGTCGTACGCCCTCGACGAGACCAGCCTCTTCGACACCGGCATGATCACGCCGGAGCAGCTGCGGGCGTACGAACAGGGCCGGGGCCTGTAGGAAACCGGCTGGAAACCCGGCTCGAAACCCGGCCGGAAACCCGGCGGAAGGCGGCCGGAAGACAGGCGGATTGGGCCGACAGCGAAAGGTCCAGTATCCTGGCTCTTCGGTCGCGTCTACATCCGCGATCCACGCTGCCTGGAGGCATCTCAGGACGGCGTCCCTCTGAGTTCGAAGATCGAAAGCAGGAATGGCTCCTCACGCGCGCCTCGACCACCGCAACCCGTTCGTGTTCGACACACACGAGCTGGGACGGCGTCCTGGTGCCCTGCAGCGTCTGACCCGCACGATCGACGCTCCCGAGGACTTCGGGATCAAGGGGGTCATCGGAGTGCCGCAGGGCGCCCCGGTGGAGCTCGAACTCCGGCTCGAGTCGGTCATGGAAGGTGTGCTCGTCACAGGCACCGCCCGTGCACAGGCCGAGGGGGAGTGCGTAAGGTGTCTGGAGCCGGTCGAGCAGGAGCTCGAAGCGGACTTCCAGGAACTGTTCTCGTACCCTGACGCCGACGACCGGGGCCGCGTGATCGCGGAACCGGGCGACGACGCCGAGGACGACGAGGACAGGTTCTTCATCGAGGACGGCCTGTTCGACCTCGAGCCAGTGCTGCGTGATGCGGTGGTGCTCGCACTGCCGATGCAGCCGGTGTGCCAGGACGACTGCCTGGGCCTGTGCTCCGAATGCGGAGCCCGGCTCACGGACGACCCGGACCACCACCATGACGCCGTCGACATCCGTTGGGCGGCTTTGCAGGGACTCGCCGGTTCCACCAAGGACGGCGAGAAGGACGAGATGTCCGGCGCTGACGCGGAAGCGGGCGTCGACGAGAAGCAGGAGAAGTAGCCGTGGCTGTTCCGAAGCGGAAGATGTCGCGCAGCAACACGCGCCACCGCCGGTCGCAGTGGAAGGCTGCGGTCCCCACCCTGGTTGCGTGCGAGCGCTGCCACGAGCCCAAGCTGCAGCACATCGCGTGCCCGTCTTGCGGCACCTACAACAAGCGCCAGGTCCTCGAAGTCTGAGCGGCCAGGTGAGAGGCACTGTGTCCAGTCCCAAGAAGGGCGATGAGCCCAAGGCGGACCCAACCGCCAAGAAGAAGGCGGACAGCACGGCCTCGTCCCACACGCTTCTGGAAGGGCGGCTCGGCTACAAGCTCGAGTCCGCCCTTCTGGTGCGTGCGCTGACCCACCGTTCCTACGCGTACGAGAACGGCGGCCTGCCGACGAACGAGCGGCTGGAGTTCCTCGGTGACTCCGTCCTCGGCCTCGTCGTCACGGACACGCTGTACAACATCCACCCCGACCTGCCCGAGGGCCAGCTGGCCAAGCTCCGGGCAGCGGTGGTGAACTCGCGTGCGCTCGCGGAGGTGGGCCGCGGTCTCGACCTGGGCTCCTTCATCCGGCTCGGCCGCGGTGAAGAGGGCACGGGCGGCCGGGACAAGGCGTCCATCCTCGCCGACACCCTGGAAGCGGTGATCGGCGCGGTCTATCTCGACCAGGGCCTCGATTCGGCGTCCGAGCTGGTGCACCGGCTCTTCGACCCGCTGATCGAGAAGTCCTCGAACCTCGGAGCCGGCCTGGACTGGAAGACCAGTCTCCAGGAGCTCACCGCGACGGAGGGCCTCGGCGTGCCCGAGTACCTGGTCACGGAGACCGGCCCCGACCACGAGAAGACCTTCACTGCTGCCGCCCGCGTCGGAGGCGTCTCGTACGGCACCGGCACCGGCCGCAGCAAGAAGGAGGCGGAGCAGCAGGCCGCCGAGTCCGCCTGGCGCGCCATCCGCGCCGCGGCGGACGAGCGTGCCAAGGCCAAGGCAGCCGAACAGGCGGCCGAGGCCGAGGCTGAAGAGGACGACGGCCCGCCGTCGTCCGCCGCCTCCGCCTGACGAACAGCGCAGCCCGAGCGCCCGCCACCTTTCCACGGAGGCGGGCGCTCGGATCGTCCACGGTCCTTCCCGGGAGCCCCGATGCCTGAATTGCCCGAGGTGGAGGTCGTACGGCGCGGCCTGGAGCGGTGGGTCGCCCATCGCGTCGTCGCCGAGGCCGAGGTCCTGCACCCGCGTGCCGTACGACGACACCTCGCCGGCGCCGACGACTTCACGCACCGGCTCAAGGGCCACCGCTTCGGCACCCCGAGCCGGCGCGGCAAGTACCTGTGGCTGCCGCTGGAGGACACCGGCCAGTCGGTCCTCGCCCACCTGGGCATGAGCGGCCAGCTGCTGGTGCAGCCGCACGCGGCACCGGACGAGAAGCACCTCAGGATCCGCGTCGCCTTCGCCGACGAGGTCGACACCGAACTGCGTTTCGTGGACCAACGCACCTTCGGCGGACTGTCGTTGCACGACAACACTCCCGACGGACTGCCGGACGTCATCGCGCACATCGCCCGCGACCCCCTCGACCCGCTGTTCGACGACGAGGCCTTCCACCAGGCGCTGCGCCGGAAGCGGTCCACCATCAAGCGGGCGCTGCTCGACCAGTCGCTGATCAGCGGAGTCGGCAACATCTATGCGGACGAGGCGCTCTGGCGCGCCCGACTCCACTACGAGCGGCCGACCGCCGGCTTCACCCGCCCGCGCACCGCCGAACTCCTCGGCCACGTACGGGACGTGATGAACGCGGCGCTGGCCGTCGGCGGCACCAGCTTCGACAGCCTGTACGTCAACGTCAACGGTGAGTCGGGGTACTTCGACCGCTCGCTGGACGCCTACGGCAGGGAGGGGCTGCCCTGCCGCAGGTGCGGTACGCCGATGCGCAGGCGGCCCTGGATGAACAGGTCCAGCTACTTCTGCCCGAAGTGTCAGCGGGCGCCGCGCGAGTCGTCGTAACGCTCGCGGGCGGCCAGTACCTCGTCCATCCGGCCCTCCACGAAGTGGACGACGGCCAGCAGGTGCTCGGCGACCCCGCGGCCGAGCGGGGTGAGTTCGTAGTCGACGCGCGGCGGGTTGGTCGGCTGCGCCTCGCGGTGCACCAGGCCGTCGCGCTCCAGGGCCTGGAGCGTCTGGGAGAGCATCTTCTCGCTGACGCCGTCCACCCGGCGGCGCAGTTCGTTGAACCGGAACGACCCGTCGTGCAGCGCGCTCAGGGTGAGCCCGCCCCAGCGGCCCATCACGTGCTCGAGGGTGGTGCGCGAGGGACAGGCCCGGGCGAAGACGTCGTACGGAGGCTGCGGCTCCGTGACGCCGTCCTGGGTGATGGTCATGCGTCAAGCGTACGGGAGCACAGCGCTAACCGACAGGGTGCGCTAACTGTTGGTTAGTGTGACCCTGTCTGCTAGTAACCGAAGTCCTGCGTCCACCACGGCCCGCCCTCGCCGAAGTGCACCCCGACCCCGAGGGTCTTGAAGTCGCAGTTCAGGATGTTGGCGCGGTGGCCCTCGCTGTTCATCCAGGCGTCCATGACGGCCTGGGCGGTGGCCTGGCCGCGGGCTATGTTCTCGCCGCCGAGGTTGGATATGCCGGCCGCCGCGGCCCGGTCCCACGGCGTCTTGCCGTCCGGGTCGGTGTGGTCGAAGAAGTCCCGCGCGGCCATGTCGTCGCTGAACGCCTCGGCCAGCTTGGTCAGCGAGGAGTTCGCGGACAGCGCGCTGCAGCCGACCTTCGCCCGCTCCTCGTTCACCAGCTTCAGCACCTCGGCCTCGACGACCGCCTCCTGGGAGGTGGTGATCGGCGCGGCGGTCTTCACCGGCGCCTTGGTGGCCGTCCTGCTCGGGGTGGCCGTCGCCTTCTTGGACGGCGTGGCGGTGTCCGTCGGCTTCTCGGTCGCCGTCTTCGTCGGGGTGGGCGACGTGGAGGCGGAGGCCGACGCGGAGGCGGACTTCGAGGCGGGCGCCGTCGGGGTCGGCGAGGTGGGCCGCTGGGTGTCCCGGCTGGTCGAGGAGCCGGTGCCGCGGCTCTCGGCGCTGCCGGAGGTGCCGCCCTGCTCGGCGGCCGTGTTGCTGGGCGTGCCGTCGGCCTGCACCTGCTCGCCGCCGGTCGTGCTGCTGTTGCCGCCGAGCTTGTAGTTCTCCAGGCCCGGCACCACACCGGTGGCCACCGCGACCGTGCCGATGGCGACCGCGGCGGAGACCCCGAGCAGGCCGGTGGCCACGGGCCGCCCCGACTTCTTCCGGCGCCGGTGCCCGCCGCCTGAGGGGGAGCCGCCGGCCGGGGCGAACTCCTCGGCAGGGAACTCGGCGGTGTTCATGAAGCGGGCGTAGTCGTCCTCGGTCGCGAACAGGTAGGCCGAGCTGCGCGCGTTGGTGTCGGCGTACTCCTCCTGGCGCAGGTAGGCCGCCGTGCCGGTGCCGTAGCGGAGGCCCGCGTACGAGTCCTGCGGGTCGTGGCCGCCCGTGTGCGAGCCGTCGTGCTCCGTGACCCCCGTGGCGTGGCCCGTGGCGGCGCGGCCGGCGGCGTGGCGTCGGTGGCGTCCCATGTCCTTGCCCTCTTCCCTCGTCCTCGCGGTCGGGGTCGACCAGGGGCCGGTGTGGCCAGTGACTCCTTCTGGTCAACCAGGCTCACTCGATCGAGTGAGTTTCATATGAGATTCATTGGGTGGGGACGGTACCCCATACCGCTGAGGGAGGAGGTGTCCCGAGTGACATTGGCCGGTTAGGTTGCAGCCATGAGCGAGGATGTGCGACTGGTCGCCTGGGTCCGTGGACGTGTGCAGGGCGTGGGTTTCCGCTGGTTCACGCGGGCCAAGGCGCTGGAGATCGGGGGCCTGAGTGGTTTTGCTCTCAATTTGGGCGACGGCCGCGTCCAGGTGGTCGCCGAGGGCTCCCGGACGGGCTGCGAAGGACTGCTCGACTGGCTCCAGGGCGATGACACGCCCGGGCGGGTGGAGGGTGTCACCGAGATCTGGGACACACCCCGGGGCGGCTACGACGGCTTCGCCATCCGCTGAGCCCGCTCTGTAAAACGGCGCAGGCAGAAGCGGAGCGATCTGCCACCGGCATGTGCCCCGAGCAGAAATGGCCTGGTGGTTGCCAAGAACCGCGTGTCGTGGCAGGCTCCGCACTTACAGATGATCGCCACGCCCTGAGGGCCCCGCAGGAGTCGCAGCGCCGCCCGGCCAGGGCCGTGTGATCCCGGGTTCGCCCGCCAATACAGGGCGTGATCGTGTTGACCGTCAAACTTTTTGGTGAGACGCTGAAAGCCCCGCGCACCTTAGCTGTTTGGCATGGCGCAACAGTCGAGCAACACTCGGATGTGTCAAGCACCGCGGGTGCGAATCCCTCACGACCCACACCGCTTCGGTCGGTCACTCAGTGTGGAGGACCATCCATCATGGCAAAGGCGCTTCTCGGTTACGTCGGCGGCTCCGACCCGCGACTCCTCGCCGAGATGCGACGGCTCCAGCAGCGTGTCCAGGACCTCGAATCCGAGCTCGTACGGATTCAGGCCGAGAACGACGCGCTGACGGCTGCCGCTTCTCCCGACAGGATCATGGAGAGCATCGACGCACACCAGGCGGAGCCTGCGCTCACCTGATCGCTGCATCGCTCCACAACAGCACATGCGGCGGTTGGGCAGCCCTTTCAACCGCTTAAGTTGTCAAGATTTGCAAGGGACGCTCCGGCGTCCCTTCTTTCTTGCCTGCCATGCCCCCGATACCCCCGACCTGCCCCCGAGCCCGGCCCTTCCAGCCCCGCGCATCCTTTCACCTTCTTTAACGTCTGGTGTGCCCTGCATGTTCATGCGCGAAACCGCGAGGTTGCGAGGGGTCGTGGAGTGCGGTAGCGGCGCCGGGTAGAGTCCGACGCCGTGCACCTCAAGGCCCTGACCCTCCGCGGGTTCAAGTCGTTCGCCTCGGCGACCACGCTCCGGTTCGAGCCGGGGATCACGTGCGTCGTCGGTCCGAACGGCTCGGGCAAGTCCAATGTGGTGGACGCGCTCACCTGGGTCATGGGCGAGCACAGCGCCAAGTCGCTGCGCGGCGGCAAGATGGAGGACGTCATCTTCGCCGGCACCACCGGCCGCCCCCCGCTGGGCCGCGCCGAGGTGTCCCTGACCATCGACAACTCCGACGGCGCGCTGCCCATCGAGTACGCCGAGGTCACCATCACGCGGATCATGTTCCGCAACGGCGGCAGCGAGTACCAGATCAACGGCGACACCTGCCGCCTCCTGGACATCCAGGAACTCCTCTCCGACTCCGGCATCGGCCGCGAGATGCACGTCATCGTCGGCCAGGGCCAGCTCGACTCCGTCCTGCACGCGGACCCGATGGGCCGCCGCGCCTTCATCGAGGAGGCGGCCGGCGTCCTCAAGCACCGCAAGCGCAAGGAGAAGGCGCTGCGCAAGCTGGACGCGATGCAGGCCAACCTCGCGCGCGTGCAGGACCTGACCGACGAACTCCGCCGCCAGCTCAAGCCCCTGGGCCGCCAGGCCGCCGTCGCCCGCCGGGCCGCCGTCATCCAGGCGGACCTCCGCGACGCGCGCCTGCGCCTGCTCGCCGACGACCTCGTACGACTCCGCCAGGCACTCCAGACCGAGGTCGCCGACGAGGCCGCCCTCAAGGAACGCAAGGAAACCGCTGAGCAGGAGCTGAAGAAGGCCCTCCAGCGGGAGGCCCTCCTGGAGGACGAGGTACGGCAGCTCACCCCGCGCCTGCAGCGGGCCCAGCAGACCTGGTACGAGCTGTCCCAGCTGGCCGAACGCGTCCGCGGCACCATCTCGCTGGCCGACGCCCGGGTGAAGAGCGCGACCTCCACGCCTCCCGAGGAACGGCGCGGCCGCGACCCCGAGGACATGGAGCGCGAGGCCCACCGCATCCGTGAGCAGGAGGCCGAACTCGAAGCCTCCCTGGAGGCGGCCCAGCACGCCCTGGACGACACCGTCGCCCACCGCGCCGAGCTGGAGCGCGAGCTCGCCCTCGAAGAGCGGCGCCTGAAGGACGTGGCCCGCTCCATCGCCGACCGCCGCGAGAGCCTGGCCCGGCTGAACGGCCAGGTGGGAGCCGCCCGCTCCCGCGCCGCGTCCGCCCAGGCCGAGATCGACCGGCTCGCCGCCGCCCGCGACGAGGCCCAGGAGCGGGCGGTCTCGGCGCAGGAGGAGTACGAGGCGCTGAAGGCCGAGGTCGACGGCCTCGACGCCGGCGACGAGGAACTGGCCGCACAGCACGACGAGGCCAAGCACCGGCTCGCCGAGGCGGAGGCCGCCCTGACCGCGGCCCGCGAGGCGGTCACGGCGGCGGAGCGCAGCCGCGCCGCGACCCAGGCCCGCCATGAGGCGCTGGCGCTGGGCCTGCGCCGCAAGGACGGCACGGGAATACTGCTCGGCGCCCGGGACCGCCTCACCGGCGTCCTGGGCCCGGCGGCAGAACTGCTCACCGTGACCCCGGGCCACGAGGTCGCCCTGGCAGCGGCCTTCGGCACGGCGGCGGACGCGATCGCCGTGACGACCCCGTCCTCGGCGGCCGACGCGATCCGCCTGCTCCGCAAACAGGACGGCGGCAGGGCAGCACTGCTGCTGGCGGGGGCTCCGGAGGCACCTCAGGCTGGCGCGCCCCAGTCCGAGCGGCGCTTCTTTGAAGCGCCCCAGTCGGACGCGCCCCACTCTGAAGCGCCCCAGCCTGTCGCGCCCCAAAGGGGCGCGGGGAACTGCGCGACCAGCCACGACGCTGTCGCACCCGACCGACGACCCACCACGGCCCTCCCGTCAGGGAACTTCGCAGCAGACCTGGTCCGAGGCCCCTCCGACCTGATGCCCGCCGTACGACGGCTCCTCAAGGACATCGTCGTCGTCGAGGACCTCGAAGCCGCCGAGGACCTCGTCTACCGCCACCCCCACCTCACCGCCGTGACCGCCGAAGGCGACCTCCTCGGTGCCCACTTCGCGCACGGCGGCTCCGCCGGCGCCCCCAGCCTCCTCGAAGTGCAGGCCTCCGTGGACGAGGCCGCCGCCGAGCTGGAAGAGCTCGCCGTCCGCTGCGAGGAGCTGTCCGACGCCCAGGAGTCGGCCCAGGCGCACCGCAAGGAGTGCGCGGCACTCGTCGAGGAACTGGGCGAGCGGCGCCGCGCCGCCGACCGCGAGAAGTCGGCCGTCGCCCAGCAGCTCGGCCGCCTCGCCGGACAGGCCCGTGGCGCGGCAGGCGAGGCGGAACGTTCCACGGCCGCCGCCGCCCGTGCCCAGGACTCCCTCGACAAGGCCCTGGAAGAGGCCGAGATCCTGGCCGAGCGGCTCGCCGTGGCCGAGGAGATGCCCGTCGAGGAGGAGCCGGACACCTCGGTACGGGACCGGCTCGCCGCCGACGGCGCCAACGCCCGGCAGACCGAGATGGAGGCCCGCCTCCAGGTCCGTACCCACGAGGAGCGGGTCAAGGGGCTCGCCGGCCGCGCCGACTCCCTCGACCGCGCCGCCCGCGCGGAACGCGACGCACGCGCGCGTGCGGAACAGCGCCGGGCCCGGCTGCGTCACGAGGCGGCGGTCGCGGAGGCCGTCGCCGCCGGTGCCCGCCAGCTGCTCGCACACGTCGAGGTCTCCGTCGGCCGGGCCGAGCAGGAACGTGCCGCCGCCGAAGCCGCGAAGGCCCGCCGCGAGCAGGAGCTGACCGCCGCCCGCACCACCGGCCGCGACCTCAAGGCGGAGCTCGACAAGCTCACGGACTCGGTGCACCGGGGCGAGGTACTCGGCGCCGAGAAACGGATGCGGATCGAGCAGCTGGAGGCCAAGGCGCTGGAGGAGCTCGGGGTCGAACCGGCGGGGCTCGTCGAGGAGTACGGCCCGCACCAGCTCGTGCCGCCCTCGCCCCCCGCCGAGGGCGAGGTGCTGCCGGACGACCCCGAGCACCCGCGCAACCAGCCGAAGTCCTTCCACCGGGCCGAGCAGGAGCGCCGGCTCAGGGCGGCCGAGCGGGCCTACCAGCAGCTCGGCAAGGTCAACCCGCTCGCCCTGGAGGAGTTCGCGGCCCTCGAGGAGCGGCACAAGTTCCTCAGCGAGCAGCTGGAGGACCTGAAGAAGACCCGCGCCGACCTGCTTCAGGTCGTGAAGGAGGTCGACGAGCGCGTCGAGCAGGTCTTCACGGAGGCGTACCGGGACACGGCGCGGGAGTTCGAGGGCGTCTTCAGCCGCCTCTTCCCGGGCGGCGAGGGCCGGCTGATCCTGACCGACCCGGACAACATGCTCACCACGGGCGTGGACGTCGAGGCCCGCCCGCCGGGCAAGAAGGTCAAGCGGCTCTCCCTGCTGTCGGGCGGCGAACGCTCGCTGACCGCCGTCGCGATGCTGGTGTCGATCTTCAAGGCTCGTCCCAGCCCGTTCTACGTCATGGACGAGGTCGAGGCGGCCCTGGACGACACCAACCTGCAGCGGCTGATCCGCATCATGCAGGAGCTCCAGGAGTCGTCCCAGCTCATCGTGATCACGCACCAGAAGCGGACGATGGAGGTCGCCGACGCGCTGTACGGCGTGTCCATGCAGGGCGACGGTGTGTCGAAGGTCATCAGCCAGCGGCTTCGCTGACGCTGGTCCTGGCCGACTTCTGCGGGTGCGGCGCCGTTGTGGCTGGTCGCGCCCCGCGGCGGAGCCGCAGATCAACACAGCCCCGCGCCCCTCTGGGGCGCGTTACCCTCACCTTTTCTTCAAGAAGTGAACGCATCTTTGTTGCGTGGTCTCTGCAACTTCACACCTGGCCCCCTATTGACTTCGAAACTTGAAGGCATAGTCTCTGCAACGTTGCTTTTACCTTCAGGTGTGAGCGGTGTGCGGACGTGCGCCACTTAGACCTGGGAGGGCTCACCCCCCACCCCCGGCAGCGTTGCCGGTGGCCCGAGGAGTTTCTTGTGACCAGCACTGCGCAGGCACCCCAGTCAGGAGCCGGGACGGCTCACCCCGATCACCTCGGGCATGTCATCTTCATCGCGGCGGCCGCCGCGATGGGCGGTTTCCTCTTCGGCTACGACAGCTCCGTCATCAACGGTGCCGTCGAGGCGATCCGGAGCCGTTACGACATCGGGTCCGCGGCCCTCGCCCAGGTCATCGCCATCGCCCTGATCGGCTGCGCCATCGGCGCCGCGACCGCCGGCCGGATAGCCGACCGCATCGGCCGCATCCGGTGCATGCAGATCGCGGCCGTGCTGTTCACCATCAGCGCCGTCGGTTCGGCGCTGCCCTTCGCCCTGTGGGACTTCGCCCTCTGGCGGATCATCGGCGGCTTCGCCATCGGCATGGCCTCCGTCATCGGCCCCGCCTACATCGCCGAGGTCGCACCGCCCGCCTACCGCGGCCGCCTCGGCTCCTTCCAGCAGGCCGCGATCGTCATCGGCATCGCCATCTCGCAGCTCGTCAACTGGGGTCTGCTGAACGCCGCCGGCGGCGACCAGCGCGGCAAGCTGATGGGCCTGGAGGCCTGGCAGGTCATGCTCGGCGTCATGGTGGTCCCGGCCGTCCTGTACGGCCTGCTCTCCCTCGCGATCCCCGAGTCCCCGCGCTTCCTGCTCTCCGTCGGCAAGCGTGACCGCGCCCGCGCGATCCTCGAAGAGGTCGAGGGCAACAGCGCCGACCTGGACGCCCGTGTCGCCGAGATCGAGCACGCGATGAAGAGCGAGCACAAGTCCACGTTCAAGGACCTGCTGGGCGGCTCCTTCTTCTTCAAGCCGATCGTCTGGGTCGGCATCGGCCTCTCGGTCTTCCAGCAGTTCGTCGGCATCAACGTGGCGTTCTACTACTCCTCCACGCTCTGGCAGTCGGTGGGCGTCGACCCGACGGACTCGTTCTTCTACTCCTTCACGACGTCGATCATCAACATCATCGGCACCGTGATCGCGATGATCTTCGTGGACCGCATCGGCCGCAAGCCGCTGGCCCTCATCGGTTCGGTCGGCATGGTCGTCGGCCTCGCCCTGGAGGCCTGGGCCTTCTCCTACCACCTGGTCGACGGCAAGCTCCCGTCCGCGCAGGGCTGGACCGCCCTGATCGCCGCCCACATCTTCGTCCTCTTCTTCGCCCTGTCCTGGGGTGTGGTCGTCTGGGTCATGCTCGGCGAGATGTTCCCGAACAGGATCCGCGCCGCCGCCCTGGGCGTGGCAGCCGCCGCGCAGTGGATCGCCAACTGGGCCATCACCGCGAGCTTCCCGTCGCTGGCCGACTGGAACCTCTCCGGGACCTACGTGATCTACACGGTCTTCGCGGCCCTCTCCATCCCGTTCGTCCTCAAGTACGTCAAGGAGACGAAGGGCAAGGCCCTGGAGGAGATGGGCTGACCAGCCCCCCGACTCGAGGAGAAGGGCCAAGTCCCCGCTGCCCCTCTCCTCGTACCCCCCGCCGCCCCGCCCGGTCACTGCCCGGGCGGGGCGGCGGCTCGTTTCCTGATCCGCCGCACACCTCCCGGAACCGAACTTCGCCGCTGCACCACTCCCCGCCGCAACGGCGATCAGCCGTGACGGTGCTGTCCGGCGGTGCCGAAATCTCCGTGGCCGCCCGCCGACACGCCTCGCCCCCGTTACGCCGGCAGCGCCGGAAGCACGGTCTCCGCGAAGAGCCGCAGGCTCCGCCAGCCCTCCTCCACCGGCATCCCGCCCGCCAGCGGATGCAGCACCAGGTTGTCCAGTCCCGCCGCCACGCACTCCCGCGGGGTGAGGATGCGGTAGACGCCCTCCTCGCGCAGTTCCCCGACCGTGGTCGCGGCGGACCGCACCGCCGAGCGGATGTCCCCGGACTGCCAGGACGCGTACGTCCGGGCCTCGTGCAGGAAGTGCTCGCCGTACTCCGCCCATGCCCGGTCCGGGTCCTCGGCGATGTGCAGCAGCGGTGTCTCGGCCGTGGGCATCATCGTCCAGCCCTCCGTGCCGTACTCGGTGAGCTGCTCCTTGTAGTACGCCTCCAGCTCCGGCAGATGCGCGCTCGGGAAGAACGGCAGGCCGAGGCGGGCGGCGCGGCGGGCGGCGGCCCTGGAGGAGCCGCCGACCAGGAGCAGGGGGTGCGGATCGGTGAAGGGGCGCGGAGTGACCCGTACCGTACGGCCCCGATACTCGAACTCCTCCCCGGTCCACGCCTTCAGCAGCGTCTCCAGCAACTCGTCCTGGAGCCGGCCGCGGCGCTTCCAGTCCACGTCGAACTGGGCGTACTCCTCGGGCCGGTAGCCGATCCCGGCCACCGTCACCAGGCGGCCGCCGCTGAGCAGGTCGAGGACCGCGATGTCCTCCGCGAGACGCAGCGGGTCGTGCAGCGGGCCGATCACCGCCGACACGGTCACCGCGATGGTCCGGGTCGCCCCGAAGACCGCGCCCGCGAAGGCGAAGGGCGACGGCAGCCAGTTGTTGCCGACCCCGTGGTGCTCCTCGGTCTGCACGGTGGTGACCCCGTGCTCGTCGGCGTACGCGGCCATGTCGAGGGCCGCCCGGTAGCGGGCGCCCAGGGAGGCCGGGGAGGCACCGGGCTCGACGAGGTTGAAGCGGACGACCGAGACGGGCATGGGAGTTCCCCTTCACCTTGGCTGGCCGGGCAGGTGTGCGGGGACAGTAGCTGACGGCTCGTCAGACGGCCAGGGGTGCGGGCTTCCCGGCTGAAGCCGGCACCACCGCCGGCTTCGGCAGTACCGCGTACAGCAGGCCCGAGACGACGATCGTCGCGATCCAGCCGAGGCCGTACCGGCCGACGGGGTTGTTGGTCGCGAGCGGGCCGGTGAACCAGTCGCAGGTGGTGAAGACCAGGCCGGTGGCCAGGCCCAGCGCCCAGGCCGCGACGGCGGCGGGGGAGAAGCCGGCCCGGTACCAGTAGGCACCGGCGGGCGTGGTGTCGAGGAGGGCCGCGCCGTCGTACTCGCGCCGCCGGAGCATGTCGACACCGAACACCCCCACCCACGCCGAGAACGCCACCGCCAGCAGCGACAGGAAGGCGATGAACGAGCCCAGGAAGGAGGTCGCCGCCAGCATCAGGACGCCGCCGAGGACCAGCGAGATCACCGCGTTGACCGAGACCGCCCAGTGGCGGTGGACACGGAAGCCGAGCGTCTGGGCGGTGAAGCCCGCCGAGTACATCGACATCGCGTTGATCAGCAGCATCCCGACCAGGGTGACCAGGAGATAGGGGACCGCGAGCCACAGGGGGAGGGCCGCGCCGAGGAAGGAGACCGGGTCGGCCGCCCTGGCCAGGCCCGGGGTGGCGGACGCCATCACCGCGCCCGTCAGGACCATGGGGAGGACGACGATCCCGGCCCCGCCGACCGTGTTGCGTACGATCGCCGCCGAGGACGCCGTACCCGGCAGGTACCGCGTGAAGTCCGGCGCGGCCGGCGCCCAGCTCATCCCGCCCGCCGCGATCAGCCCGGCCCCGGTGACCATCGCGGCCGCGGGGCCGGCGGGCCGCCCGAACACCTCCGCCCAGTCCGTCGTCGCGATCAGGTAGCCGAGGACCAGCAGCGACAAGGCGGCGAACAGCCAGGTCGCCCACCGGTTGCAGTACCGCACCGCCCTGATGCCCATGCCCGAGATCGCGAACGTGGTGATCACGAAGAGGAGCAGGGCGACGACGACCAGGGCGGTGTTGCGCCGGATCCCGAAGAGGATCCCCAGCACCGCCAGCAGCGCATAGGCGCCGGTCACCGCGTTGATCGTCTCCCAGCCCCAGCGCGCGACCCAGATCAGCCCGCCCGGCAGCAGGTTGCCGCGCTGCCCGAAGACCGCGCGGGAGAGGGCCATGCCCGGTGCGCCACCGCGCTTGCCCGCGATGCCGATCAGTCCGACCAGGCCGTACGACACGATCGGAGCCGCGGTGCCGACCACCAGGGACTGCCAGAAGTTCAGCCCGAACGACACCACCAGGCCCGCGCCCATGGTCACCAGCAGGACGGTGATGTTGGCGGCGATCCAGGTCGGGAGCAGACCGCGGGGTGTGCCGCCGCGCTCGGCGTCCGGGACCGGTTCGATGCCCCGGGTTTCGAGGCCGTGGTGCTCCAGCGACTCTTCGAGATGTTCGAGCGCGCCATCGTGGCCGGCGGTGGTGCCCATAGGCAGTCATCGTACGTTAGTCCGACGAATCATCTCAAAAGAGACATCCGTATTCGGAGGATCATCCAGAAACTCCCGCGCGAGGGAGTAAAGTCGGCCGCGGGGGAGGGATGGATACTGGACGGGTTATGGAAACCGTCATCCTTGCTGTAGTCATCGCCGTGGTCGTGCTCGGTGCGCTCGGCGGGCTCGTCATCGGCAGCCGGCGCAAGAAGTCGCTGCCCCCGCCGCCCCCCGCCGCGCCCGACATCACCGCACCCCCGGCCGAGCCGCACGTCGGCGACGAGGCCGAGACGCCGCGCGACGAACCGCGCCGGACGATAGAGGAGGTCGACCTTCCCGACGGCTCGGCTCCCGTCGTCGTGGAAGAGCTTCCCACTCCCGAGATCGAGATCCCCGAGCCCACGGCCGGCCGGCTGGTCCGGCTGCGCGCCCGGCTCTCCCGATCCCAGAACGCCCTCGGCAAGGGGCTGCTCACGCTGCTCTCGCGCGAGCACCTCGACGACGAGACCTGGGAGGAGATCGAGGACATCCTGCTCACCGCCGACGTCGGCGTGCAGCCCACCACCGAACTGGTCGACCGGCTGCGCGAGCGCGTCAAGGTGCTCGGCACCCGCACCCCCGACGAGCTGCGCGGCCTGCTGCGCGAGGAGCTGCTCAAGCTGGTCGGCACCGACGTCGACCGCGCGGTGAAGACCGAGCCCGAGGACCGCAAGCCGGGCATCGTGATGGTCGTCGGCGTCAACGGCACCGGCAAGACCACCACCACCGGCAAGCTCGCGCGCGTGCTCGTCGCCGACGGCCGTACGGTCGTGCTCGGCGCCGCCGACACCTTCCGGGCCGCCGCCGCGGACCAGCTCCAGACCTGGGGCGAGCGGGTCGGCGCCTACACCGTGCGCGGCCCCGAGGCCGGTGACCCTGCCTCCGTGGCCTTCGACGCGGTGAAGGAGGGCAAGGAGATGGGCGTCGACGTGGTGCTCATCGACACCGCCGGGCGACTGCACACCAAGACCGGCCTCATGGACGAGCTGGGCAAGGTCAAGCGGGTCGTCGAGAAGCACGCCCCGCTGGACGAGGTGCTGCTCGTCCTCGACGCCACCACCGGCCAGAACGGCCTGGTCCAGGCGCGGGTCTTCGCCGAGGTCGTCGACATCACCGGCATCGTGCTCACCAAGCTGGACGGCACCGCCAAGGGCGGCATCGTGATCGCGGTCCAGCGCGAGCTGAACGTGCCCGTCAAGCTCATCGGCCTGGGCGAGGGCGCGGACGACCTGGCGCCGTTCGAGCCGGAGGCGTTCGTGGATGCCCTTATCGGTGACTGACCCAGGGTGGGTGAATTCACCCGCCGCCGTCGCGAGACCCTCCGTGAGAAGCGCCCGATCCCCGAGACACAGATGGGGGCGGGCGCTTCGGCGTACGTGCCGCCCCTGCGGCTACGCCCGCGACCGGTGCGCCACGTACGCCAGCGTCCCCAGCAGCAGCCTCGCCGCCGGCGGCCTCGTCGCCGAGTCCAGGGCCGGCGGGCGCAGCCAGCGCACCGCGCCCAGGCCGCCCCGGTCGGACGGCGGGGCCGTGATGTGCGTGCCCGAGCCGAGACCGCGCAGGTCCAGGGAGGTCGGGTCGTCCCAGCCCATGCGGTAGAGCAGCTCGGGGAGTTCGGCGGTGGCGCCGGGGGCGACGAAGAAGTGGGCGCGGCCGTCCGGCGTGGCGGTGACCGGGCCGAGCGGGAGGCCCATCCGCTCCAGGCGGGCCAGCGCGCGGCGCCCGGCGGGTTCGGCGACCTCGATCACGTCGAACGCGCGGCCGACCGGTAGCATCACCGCCGCACCGGGGAACTCCCCCCAGGCCTTGGTGACTTCGTCGAGCGTGGCGCCCGCGGACACCTGAGGCGCGAAGTCCAGCGGATGCGCTCCCGGTGCGGAGCAGCCGGCGTGCCCGCAGGAGCACGCGCCGGCCGCGGACCGGGCGCCCGGCACCACGTCCCAGCCCCACAGTCCGGTGAACTCGGCGACGGCGGTGCAGTCCGATGAACGACCGCGCCGGCGCGTGCCGGAGCGGATCTCGCGAATGCCGCCGATCGTGAAGCCCATGCCCCCTCCAACGGGTCCGGCGCGCCGGTGGTTACGACACGGAAAGAGACGGAAACGGAACGTGACGCTACGGCTCCGCCTTCCCTCGCGCCCGCAAGGTCATGGCGGCGCTCTGAAGCGCCCCAGGTGGTGCACCTGGGGGTGTGCGCCCCTGAGTGCATCGCTCCGCCTACTCCCGGCCGTCCTATGTCAAGTGAATCGCGCCAAGGCCATCGTGAGTTCATTCGAAGGGGTGGCGAATGGTGGCGTTTCCGGGATCGCCATGGCTGGAGCAGTGATCGTAGGATTACTTTGAGTGCACGAGGCCTGGGGGCACATGCACTCGTGGGTATGCCGGAGGCAACTCGGCATCCCGTTCGAAGGGTGAGAACTACCGGACGGGCGGCCGTATTTACCGGCATTCTGATAGGGCTTGGCGCATCCGGCATCAAGTGGTCTCAGGGATGGGGGCGTTCCAGTGGGCGGCAACGGCGGTAGCGGGACGACCGCGACCAGTACGGACAAGCGCCCCAACGAGCTGCTCAACTCGTGGTTCGTGCGCAGCGGCTGGTCGAAGGGCGAGCTGGCGCGGCAAGTGAACCGCAGGGCACGCCAATTGGGCGCCAACCACATCTCCACGGACACGTCCAGAGTGCGCCGCTGGCTCGACGGGGAGAACCCGCGCGAGCCGATCCCCCGGATCCTCTCCGAGCTGTTCTCCGAGCGGTTCGGCTGCGTCGTCTCGGTCGAGGACCTCGGTCTGCGGGCCGCCCGCCAGTCACCCTCCGCGACCGGCGTCGACCTGCCCTGGACGGGCCCGCAGACGGTGGCTCTGCTCAGCGAGTTCTCGCGCAGCGACCTGATGCTGGCGCGGCGCGGCTTCCTCGGAACCTCGCTGGTGCTGTCGGCGGGCCCGTCCCTCATCGAGCCGATGCAGCGCTGGCTGGTCCCCTCACCCGCCGGACCGCCGTCGCCCCCCGAGTCGGCCGCCGACTTCCGCCGCCCCGGGCGCCTCTCCAGGCCCGAGCTGGAGCTGCTGGAGTCCACCACGGTGATGTTCCGCCAGTGGGACGCCCAGTGCGGCGGCGGCCTGCGCCGCAAGGCCGTCGTCGGCCAGCTGCACGAGGTCACCGACCTCCTCCAGGAACCCCAGCCCGAGGCCACCGCCCGCAAGCTCTTCAAGGTCGCCGCCGAGCTGGCCGAGCTGGCCGGCTGGATGTCGTACGACGTCGGCCTCCAGCCCACCGCGCAGAAGTACTTCGTGCTCGCCCTGCACGCGGCCAAGGAGGCCGGTGACAAGCCGCTGGGCTCGTACGTCCTCTCCAGCATGAGCCGCCAGATGATCCACCTCGGCCGGCCCGACGACGCCCTGGAGCTGATCCACCTCGCCCAGTACGGCAGCCGGGACTGCGCGAGCCCGCGCACCCAGTCGATGCTGTATGCGATGGAGGCCCGCGCCTACGCCAACATGGGACAGCCCGGCAAGTGCAAGCGGGCGGTCCGGATGGCCGAGGACACCTTCGCCGACGCCGACGAGTGGGACGACCCGGACCCCGACTGGATCCGCTTCTTCTCCGAGGCCGAGCTCTACGGCGAGAACAGCCACTCCTTCCGCGACCTCGCCTATGTCGCGGGCCGCAGCCCCACCTACGCCTCGCTGGCCGAGCCGCTGATGCAGAAGGCCGTGGAGCTGTTCGCCAAGGACGCCGAGCACCAGCGGTCGTACGCACTCAACCTCATCGGCATGGCCACCGTGCACCTGCTGCGGGGCGAGGCCGAGCAGAGCACGGTTCTGGCCGCCGAGGCCATGGGCATCGCCAAGAAGGTGCGCTCCGAGCGCGTCAACACTCGTATTCGAAAGACGGTCGACTCGGCCGTCCGTGACCACGGCGACCTGGCGGCGGTCGTCGACCTCACCGAGCAGCTCGCCGTCGACCTCCCGGAGACCGCCGAGGCGGTCTGAATCCCGGTAACCCCAAGACCCCGGCCGCGGCCGGCCCTCCCGAACTGCCCGACTCGGCTCCCCCACGCCAGGTCATCGGAAGGCCGTCCGCGGCCGGTTCCATTCCTCCGAGAGAAGGTTGCGCCACGATAACGATCCGGTCGGCGAACATCAGGCAGTTCACCGACGCGTAACACCCGCGACTCCTTCGTCACTCCGGTGAAACAACGAGGGGCGGTGTCCGAAACCGCGCTGCGCCAATCTCATGGCGCATAACCGGCCCACCCCCCGCTTGACCGGACACATTCAGGCAACGCCCGCACACGGGGCCGTACCAATCGACGAGGAGACGCCGATGGCACCAGCCGCCATCACGCTTGCCGCGGAGGCACCCAAGCTGTCCTCCGCGAACACAGGCTTCATGCTCATCTGTTCCGCCCTGGTGCTGCTCATGACGCCGGGACTCGCCTTCTTCTACGGAGGCATGGTCCGCGTCAAGAGCACCCTGAACATGCTGATGATGAGCTTCGTCAGCATCGGGATCGTCACCATCCTGTGGGTGCTTTACGGCTTCTCCCTGGCCTTCGGCTCGAGCAACGGCTTCATCGGCTTCAACTCCGACTGGCTGGGCATGAGCAACGTCGGCCTGACGGAGCTCTGGGACGGCTACACGATCCCGATCTTCGTCTTCATGGTCTTCCAGATGATGTTCGCGGTCATCACCCCGGCCCTGATAAGCGGTGCCATCGCCGACCGCGTCAAGTTCTCGGCCTGGGCGCTCTTCGTCGCCCTGTGGCTCACGGTCGTCTACGTCCCGGTCGCCCACTGGGTCTGGGGTGCGGACGGCTGGGCCTTCAAGCTCGGTGTGATCGACTTCGCCGGTGGTACCGCGGTCCACATCAACGCCGGTGCGGGCGCCCTCGGCGTCATCCTGGTCATCGGCAAGCGCGTCGGATTCAAGAAGGACCCGATGCGCCCGCACAGCCTCCCGCTGGTCATGCTCGGCGCCGGTCTGCTGTGGTTCGGCTGGTTCGGCTTCAACGCCGGCTCGTGGCTCGGCAACGACGACGGCGTCGGCGCGCTGATGTTCGTCAACACGCAGGTCGCCACCGCCGCCGCCATGCTGGCCTGGCTCGCCTACGAGAAGATCCGGCACGGCGCGTTCACCACCCTGGGCGCCGCCTCCGGCGCGGTCGCCGGTCTGGTCGCCATCACCCCGTCCGGTGGTGCGGTCTCCCCGCTCGGCGCGATCGCCGTCGGCGCCATCGCCGGTGTCGCCTGCGCCGCCGCCGTCGGCCTGAAGTTCAAGTTCGGTTACGACGACTCGCTCGACGTGGTCGGCGTCCACATGGTCGGCGGCATCATCGGCTCCCTGCTCATCGGCTTCTTCGCCACCGGCAAGGGCCAGTCCACCGCGACCGGCGTCTTCTACGGCGACCACTCCTTCACCCAGCTGTGGAAGCAGTTCGCCGGTGTCGGCGCGGTCCTCGGCTACTCCCTGGTCGCCTCCGCGGTCCTCGCCTTCCTCCTCGACAAGACCCTCGGCATGCGGGTCACCGAGGACGAAGAGGTCTCCGGCATCGACCAGGCCGAGCACGCCGAGACTGCATACGACTTCAGCGGTGCGGGCGGCGGTGTCGTCAGCTCCGTCTCCTCGGCGCTGGCCGGCACGAGCAAGAAGGTGGACGCATGAAGCTCATCACCGCCGTCGTGAAGCCCCACCGGCTCGACGAGATCAAGGAGGCCCTGCAGGCCTTCGGCGTCCACGGCCTCACGGTCACCGAGGCCAGCGGCTACGGTCGGCAGCGCGGCCACACCGAGGTCTACCGTGGTGCCGAGTACACGGTCGACCTGGTGCCCAAGATCCGCATCGAGGTGCTGGCCGAGGACGAGGACGCCGAGCAGCTGATCGACGTCGTCGTCAAGGCCGCCCGCACCGGCAAGATCGGTGACGGCAAGGTCTGGTCCGTCCCGGTCGAGACCGCCGTACGGGTCCGCACCGGCGAGCGCGGCCCGGACGCGCTGTAGAACAGAACCATCTGAATACAGGCAGGAGTCGCTGGGTGACGGGTACGGAAGTTCGGAACGACGCAGAGAACACGGGACCCAGCGGCTACGCGGCGGCCCGGCTGCGCCTCCTCACCGAGGGGGCGCGGTCCGGGCCGCCGCGCCGTACCGCCCTCGCCGAGCTGACCGACGAATGGCTGACCGGGCTGTTCGCGGCGGCCACCGAGGGCATCAGGGGCGGCGTCTCCCTGGTCGCCGTCGGCGGCTACGGCCGCGCCGAGCTCTCTCCACGCAGCGACCTCGACCTTCTGCTGCTGCACGACGGTGCCGACTCCGGCGCGGTGGCCGCCGTCGCCGACCGGCTCTGGTACCCCGTCTGGGACCTGGGCCTGGCCCTCGACCACTCCGTGCGCACCCCCGCCGAGGCCCGCAAGACCGCCGGCGAGGACCTCAAGGTCCAGCTCGGCCTCCTCGACGCCCGCCACATCGCCGGCGACCTGGGCCTGACCTCCGGACTGCGCACCGCGATCCTCGCCGACTGGCGCAACCAGGCGCCGAAACGTCTCCCCGAGCTCCAGGAGCTGTGCGCCGAGCGCGCCGAACGCCAGGGCGAGCTGCAGTACCTCCTGGAACCCGACCTGAAGGAGGCCCGCGGCGGCCTCCGCGACGCCACCGCGCTGCGCGCCGTCGCCGCCTCCTGGCTGGCTGACGCCCCGCGCGAGGGCCTCGCCGACGCCCGCCGGCGCCTCCTCGACGTCCGTGACGCCCTGCACCTGACCACAGGGCGTGCCACCGACCGCCTGGCGCTCCAGGAGCAGGACCAGGTCGCCGCCGAACTCGACCTCCTCGACGCCGACACCCTGCTGCGCCAGGTCTACGAGTCCGCGCGCGTCATCTCGTACGCCAGTGACGTCACCTGGCGCGAGGTGGGGCGCGTCCTGCGCTCGCGCGCCGTCCGGCCCCGGCTGCGCGCCATGCTGGGCGGCGGCAAGCCCGTCGCCGAGCGCTCCCCGCTCGCCGAAGGCGTGGTGGAACAGGACGGCGAGGTGGTGCTCGCCCGCGCCGCCCGCCCCGAACGCGACCCCGTGCTCCCGCTGCGCGCCGCGGCCGCCGCCGCCCAGGCCGGCCTCCCGCTCTCCCTGCACGCCGTACGGCGCATGGCCGCCACCGCCCGCCCGCTGCCCACGCCCTGGCCCGCCGAGGCCCGCGAGCAGCTCGTCACCCTGCTCGGCTCCGGCCGCCCGACCGTCGAGGTCTGGGAGGCGCTGGAGGCCGAGGGCCTCATCACCCGCCTGCTCCCCGACTGGGAGCGGGTCCGCTGCCGGCCGCAGCGCAACGCCGTGCACATCTGGACCGTCGACCGGCACCTCATCGAGACCGCCGTCCGCGCCTCCGAGTTCGCCCGCCGCGTCCACCGCCCCGACCTGCTCCTGGTCGCCGCCCTGCTGCACGACATCGGCAAGGGCTGGCCCGGCGACCACTCGGTGGCCGGCGAGATCATCGTCAAGGACGTGGCCGCGCGGATCGGCTTCGACCGCGCCGAGGTGGCGGTCCTGTCGACGCTCGTACGACACCACCTGCTGCTCATCGAGACCGCCACCCGGCGCGACCTGGAGGACCCGGCCACGGTCCGCCTGGTCGCCGAGGCGGTCGGCACCCAGAGCACCCTGGAGCTGCTGCACGCCCTCACCGAGGCCGACGCGCTGGCCACCGGCCCGGCGGCCTGGTCGACCTGGCGCGGCTCGCTCGTCGCCGACCTGGTGAAGCGGGTCTCGGCGGTCCTCGCCGGGGACGCCGACGACGGGCCCGAACCGGGCGCGCCCACCGCCGAGCAGGAGCGGCTCGCCATCGAGTCCTTCCGCACCGGCGCCCCGGTCCTGGCCCTGCGCGCCCAGACCGAGCCGACGGCCACGGACGAGGAGCCCGCCCGCGACCCGGAACCGCTCGGCGTCGAGCTGCTCATCGCCGTACCGGACCAGCCGGGCGTCCTCCCCGCCGTCGCCGGCGTGCTGGCCATGCACCGCCTCACGGTCCGCACGGCCGAACTGCGCGCCCTCCAGCTCCCCTCCGACGTCGACGACGGCACCGTCCTGCTCCTCGACTGGCGGGTCGCGGCCGAGTACGGCTCCCTGCCACAGGCGGCCCGGCTCCGCGCCGACCTGGTCCGCGCCCTGGACGGCTCCCTGGACATCGCCGGCCGCCTCGCGGAGCGGGACGCGGCCTACCCGAGGCGCCGGGGCTGGGTGGCCCCGCCGCCGCGCGTGACGGTGGCCTCCGCGGCCTCCCGGCACGCGACGGTGTTCGAGGTACGGGCCCAGGACGCGCCTGGCCTGCTGTTCCGGATCGGGCGGGCCCTGGAGGACGCCGCGGTACGGGTGCGCAGCGCGCATGTCAGCACGCTCGGGTCCAACGCCGTCGACGCCTTCTACGTGACCGGCACCGACAACGCGCCCCTGCCGCCCGAGGAGGCGGCCTCCGTGGCGCGCAAGCTGGAGGAGACGCTGAGGGCCTGACCGCACGGTCGTGCAAGGCGGGGGCGACTTCCTTGCGCGGCCGGATACCCTGGAAGACGCTCACCGACCCCGACTCCGAGGACCGACGCCGCCGTGTTCGACACTCTCTCCGATCGCCTTTCAGCGACCTTCAAGAATCTGCGCGGAAAAGGGCGTCTGAGCGAAGCCGACATCGACGCCACGGCCCGGGAGATCCGGATCGCGCTGCTCGAGGCCGACGTCGCTCTCCCGGTCGTCCGCACGTTCATCAAGAACGTCAAGGAGCGGTCCCTCGGCGCCGACGTCTCCAAGGCGCTGAACCCGGCCCAGCAGGTCCTGAAGATCGTCAACGACGAGCTGGTGACGATCCTCGGCGGCGAGACGCGCCGGCTGCGGTTCGCCAAGCAGCCGCCCACCGTGATCATGCTGGCCGGTCTCCAGGGTGCCGGTAAGACCACCCTCGCGGGCAAGCTCGCCCACTGGCTCAAGGAGCAGGGCCACTCCCCGCTCCTGGTCGCCGCCGACCTGCAGCGCCCCAACGCCGTCAACCAGCTGAGCGTGGTCGCCGAGCGCGCCGGTGTCGCCGTCTACGCGCCCGAGCCGGGCAACGGCGTCGGTGACCCGGTCAAGGTCGCCAAGGACTCCATCGAGTTCGCCAAGCAGAAGGTCCACGACATCGTGATCGTGGACACCGCCGGCCGGCTCGGCATCGACCAGGAGCTGATGCAGCAGGCGGCCGACATCCGGGACGCCGTCTCGCCCGACGAGATCCTCTTCGTCGTCGACGCCATGATCGGCCAGGACGCCGTCACCACCGCCGAGGCCTTCCGCGACGGCGTCGGCTTCGACGGTGTCGTCCTGTCCAAGCTCGACGGCGACGCCCGCGGTGGTGCCGCGCTCTCCATCCGCCAGGTCACCGGCAAGCCGATCATGTTCGCGTCGAACGGCGAGAAGCTTGAGGACTTCGACGCCTTCCACCCGGACCGGATGGCCTCCCGCATCCTCGACATGGGTGACCTGCTCACCCTCATCGAGCAGGCGGAGAAGACGTTCAGCCAGGAAGAGGCCCAGAAGATGGCCTCCAAGCTGGCGTCGAAGAAGGGCCAGGACTTCACCCTGGACGACTTCCTGGCCCAGATGGAACAGGTCAGGAAGATGGGCAGCATCAGCAAGCTGCTCGGCATGCTGCCCGGCATGGGGCAGATCAAGGACCAGATCAACAACCTCGACGAGCGGGACGTCGACCGCACCGCCGCGATCATCAAGTCGATGACCCCGGGCGAGCGCCAGGACCCGACGATCATCAACGGCTCGCGCCGCGCCCGTATCGCCAAGGGTTCGGGTGTCGAGGTCAGCGCGGTCAAGGGACTCGTCGAGCGGTTCTTCGAGGCCCGCAAGATGATGTCCCGCATGGCACAGGGCGGTGGCATGCCGGGCATGCCGGGGATCCCGGGCATGGGCGGCGGCCCCGGCCGTGCCAAGAAGCAGCCGAAGCAGGCCAAGGGCAAGCAGCGCTCCGGCAACCCGATGAAGCGCAAGCAGCAGGAGCTGGAGGAGGCCCAGCGCCGCGAGGCCGCCGCACAGGGCGGCGGTGCCTTCGGGCTGCCGCAGCAGGGCGGTCAGGACTTCGAGCTGCCGGACGAGTTCAAGAAGTTCATGGGCTGAGTTCACCTGTGCGGGTGCCAGGGGTTGGTCGGTGTCGTACGGTCCGGATATGACCAACCCCGCGCCGCCGCGCAAGTCACCCGACCAGCCCTGGCGTACCGAGGGCGCTCCCGAGGAGCCCCCGAAGCCGCCGAACGGCGGTCGGAGGATGCACGGCGGCTGGTGGCGGCTGATCGTCACGGCGCTGGTCGTGTACCTGCTGGCCAACCTGGTGCTGTCGTACTTCGACCAGGCGAACGAGCCGACGATCTCGTACACCGAGTTCAGCAAGCAGGTGGACGCGGGCAACGTACAGAAGATCTACGCCAAGGGCGACTCGATCCAGGGTCAGCTGAAGAAGGAACAGAAGAACCCCGAGGGCGACGGGAACTACACCAAGTTCAACACCGAACGCCCGTCGTTCGCCGGTGACGACCTCTGGTCCAGCCTGACCAAGCACCACGTGACGGTCACCGCCGAACCGGTCGTCCAGCACCGCAGCTTCCTGTCGAACCTGCTGATCTCACTGGCGCCGATCATCCTGCTGGTCGCGGTGTGGGTCTTCATCGCCCGGCGGATGAGCGCGGGCCTCGGCGGCGCGGGCGGCATGCTGGGCCGCAAGGCGCCGCCCAAGCCGGTCGAACTGGAGCCCGGACAGCAGCGGACCACCTTCGAGGACGTGGCCGGCATCGACGAGGTCGAGGGCGAGCTCAACGACGTCGTCGACTTCCTCAAGAACCCCGACGCCTACCGCAGGATGGGCGCCAAGATGCCCCGCGGTGTGCTGCTGGCCGGCCCGCCCGGCACCGGCAAGACGCTGCTCGCGCGGGCCGTCGCCGGGGAGGCGGGGGTGCCGTTCTTCTCGGCCTCCGCCTCCGAGTTCATCGAGATGATCGTGGGCGTCGGTGCCTCCCGGGTGCGCGAACTGTTCGCGGAGGCCCGCAAGGTCGCCCCCTCCATCATCTTCATCGACGAGATCGACACCATCGGCCGGGCCCGCGGCGGGGGCGCCTCCATGGGCGGTCACGACGAGCGCGAGCAGACCCTCAACCAGATCCTCACCGAGATGGACGGGTTCTCCGGCTCCGAGGGCGTCATCGTCATCGCGGCCACCAACCGCGCCGACATCCTGGACCCCGCGCTCACCCGCCCCGGCCGCTTCGACCGGGTCGTCCAGGTCTCGCCCCCGGACCGCACCGGCCGCGAGGCGATCCTCCAGATCCACACCCGCCAGATCCCGCTCGCCGAGGGCGTCGACCTCGCCCAGGTCGCCCGCACCACCCCGGGGATGACCGGTGCCGAACTGGCCAACCTCGCCAACGAGGCCGCGCTGCTCGCCGTCAAGCGCAAGCAGGACAGGGTCACCCAGTCCGACCTCTCGGAGGCCCTGGAGAAGGTCCAGCTCGGCGCCGAGCGGCCCCTCGTCATGCCCGAGGAGGAGCGCAGGCGCACCGCCTACCACGAGAGCGGGCACGCCCTGCTCGGCATGCTCCAGCCCGGCGCCGACCCGGTCCGCAAGATCACCATCGTCCCGCGCGGCCGCGCCCTCGGCGTCACGCTCTCCACGCCGGACGCCGACAAGTACGCGTACACCGAGGAGTACCTGCGCGGCCGGATCATCGGCGCGCTCGGCGGCATGGCCGCCGAACAGGTCGTCTACGACGTGATCACCACCGGCTCCGAGAGCGACCTCGAACAGGTCACCAACATCGCGCGCGGCATGGTGTCCCGCTGGGGCATGAGCGAGGAGGTCGGCCGCCTCTCCGCCCTCCCGAGCGACGCCCAGCAGGCCTATGGACTCGCCGCCGCGCCCCAGACCCTCGACGTCATCGACACCGAGATGCGCCGGATCGTCGACGAGTGCTACGAGGAGGCGTGCCGCAAACTCCGCGACCACCGAGCCCAGTTGGACGCCCTGGCCCAGGCCCTCCTGGAGAACGAGACCCTGGAGGAGGCGGACGCGTACCGCATCGCGGGAATCACGCGCTTGACGAAGGACTTGGACGAGGTCTGAGGCGCCCCGGGTTTCAGCGCCCCAAAGGGGCGCGGGGAACTGCGCGGCCAGCCCCACGGCGCCGCAGACGAAGACGGCGGCCCGCGCGAAGCGTCAACGCACCCGCGCGATCAGATACCGGAAGACATTAGGCATCCACACCGTGCCGTCCGCACGCAGATACGGATGGAGCGCCTCGCCCAGCTCCTTGCCGACCTGCTCCTCGTCGGCCGCCGCAATCCCCGCATCGAACAGCCCGGTCGACAGCAACCCCCGCACCGCGCTGTCCACATCGGCGTAGCCGAACGGGCAGGAGACCCGCCCGGAACCGTCGATCCGCAGACCGGCCCGCTCGGCGATCTCCTCCAGGTCGTCCCGCCCGGCCGGCCGCCAGCTGCTCGCACTGCGCAAAGGATCGGCCAATTTCGCGGCCACCCGCAGCACGGACGAGGTCGCACAGCGCTCCGGCGGACCCCAGCCGGCCAGCACCACGGCGGCCCCGCGCTCCGCCAGAGGTGTCGCCTCGGCGAGCAGGCCACCTAGGGCCTCGGCGTCGCCGGCCAGGCAGCCGACCGGGTCGAAGGCGGTGATCAGGTTGTACGCCGGTGCCTGCGCGTCCGCCGCGGCCCGGGGCGAGCCCTCGACGATCCGGGCGGCACGGCCACGCGCGCGTGCGCTCGGGGCAGGGTCGGGCAGCAGACGCTCACGGGCGAGGGCGAGCCGTTCGGGGGAGAGGTCGACACCGGTGACCGCGGCCCCTCTGGTCGCCGCCATCAGCAGGGCGAGACCGGAACCGCAGCGCAGGCCGAGCAGCCGGGTGGCGGGGCCCACTTCGAGTCGCTCGTGGACGGTCTCGTAGAGCGGGACCAGCATCCGCTCCTGGATCTCGGACCAGTCACGCGCGCGTGCCCACAGGTTCACGCGGGGGGTGGAATCCGCGTGAGACCGGTGCTGCCGCACGAGCGTAGGTGTCATAGGTAAGCGCCCCAATCCGCCGAGAGTTACGCACTGACCGATTCCGTGGCCCCCGTGCCGTGCGCTCGCACTTCCCACCTATGCCACATAACTCCGGGCTCGCGGTGGCGTCCAGAGGTCGCGGGTCCCTGCTTGTACGTGGGCTGTGACTGTGGCGAGATTTCACATCCCGGCAACTTGGGGCTCTACCATCGGACCCACGGCACGGCGGTTCTGGCCATGGTCGGCCGCCACAGTGACCGCACTGCGTGCGGTCGCCGGAGACAGGCCGGCGCCGGATGACGGCGGGCCGCGGGTAACGTCGGGGCCGCCGCGGACGCTGACCGGGAGGGGACTCCCGCCACGAGAGCGACCGAAACGCCTCTTGCGCATCCACCGGCCTTCGCCGTCCAGGCGTCCGGGCCAGGGGTACGTGGCGGGTCGTACGTCAGACTACGCACCGGCTTGGTATGAGCTGTGAGGCTTCTCCGCAGATCAGCGCACCCGTACTCGTCTCCACACATCAGCGGCAACTGACGGGTACGTGCAAATTATTTGGGATGCCCCGGAATAGGAACACAGGGGCACTCCCGCTCGTTCTCATTACGTGAGCACGACACAGACACCACCTGTTCTCGCCGCAGAGCTGGCAGAGGCGTGGGCCGACATTCAGCGGTACCACCCCGAGCTGCCGGACCTTGCCGCGCCAGAGTCCCTGATCGGGGAGTCGTCGTCCGCGTGCGGTCACGAACTCTCCTTCGAACGACTGCTCCATGAGGCAGTCCACGGCATCGCCGCCTCCCGTGGAGTCCGCGACACCTCCCGGGCCGGCCGCTACCACAACCGCCGATTCCTCGCGATCGCCGAGGAGCTGGGCCTGGACCACCCCGACGAGCCGCATCCCAGCAGCGGCTTCTCGCTGGTCACGCTCAACCCCGAGGCGAAGCGACGCTACCGCCCGACCATCGAGAGACTGCAGCGCGCCCTCAAGGCGCACACGGTGGCCACCTCCGCCGACACCTCCCGCACCTTCCGCGGCCCGGCCGCCCGCCACGGCTCCTCCGGCGGCGGCGTCCGGGTCAAGGCGGTGTGCGACTGCGGTCGCAACGTCCGGGTGGTCCCGTCGGTCCTGGCCCAGGCCCCCATCGTCTGCGGCGGCTGCGGCAAGCCGTTCCGCATCCCGGAGGTCGTCGGCGCGGCATAAGGGACGGCTGCTCGTGGCAGCCGTGGCCATTGCCATGCCGATCGGCCCGCAGGCAGGGCGCGGACGGCGCCCCGCCGGCGCCGGGCAGCGCACCCGACGTGACCTCACCTCCACGCCGGGTGCCTCTCCGGCATGCCCGCGCACCCCGTACCCACCCGTCGGCCAAAAGCGACCCGCAGGGTGTGGCACAATGGCTAGCTGTACTCGACAGCCGCACAGGACCCCTCTCTCCTCCGGCTGACGCGTCCATCGGGCACTCGGGTACCGCAACCCCACGCGGCAGTCTCGCCGTGCCCAACCACGTCAAAACCAGGAGAACCCACTCCCGTGGCAGTCAAGATCAAGCTGAAGCGTCTGGGCAAGATCCGTTCGCCTCACTACCGCATCGTCATCGCCGACTCCCGCACTCGCCGTGACGGCCGTGCGATCGAGGAGATCGGCAAGTACCACCCGACCTACAACCCGTCGGTCATCGAGGTGGACGCCGACCGCGTCGCGTACTGGCTGGGTGTCGGCGCGCAGCCGACCGAGCCCGTGCTCGCCATCCTGAAGAAGACCGGCGACTGGCAGAAGTTCAAGGGCGAGCCCGCCCCGGCGCCGCTGCTCGTTGCCGCTCCGAAGGCCACGCGTCCGTCGTTCGAGGCGCTCGGCGGTGACGACGAGGGCAAGGGTGAGGCGATCACCCAGAAGAAGAAGGCTGAGAAGAAGGACGAGGCCGCGGCTGAGTCCGAGTCGACCGAGGCCTGAGCAGCATGCTCGAAGAGGCGCTTGAGCACCTCGTGAAGGGCATCGTCGACAACCCCGACGATGTGCAGGTCGCCTCGCGCAACCTGCGTCGCGGGCGCGTGCTGGAGGTCCGGGTGCACCCCGACGACCTCGGCAAGGTGATCGGCCGCAACGGCCGCACCGCGCGTGCCCTGCGCACCGTCGTGGGCGCCATCGGCGGCCGCGGAGTCCGCGTCGACCTCGTCGACGTGGACCACGTCCGCTGACGCTTTCGCAGCACCGGCTCGGGCCGGGGAGGGCCGCTACCGGCCGTCCCCGGCCCGTAGTCGTATGAGGTGGTACGAGCAGGAGATGACAGGAGAACAGGCACAGTGCAGCTGGTAGTCGCACGGATCGGCCGCGCCCACGGCATCAAGGGCGAGGTCACCGTCGAGGTACGCACCGACGAGCCGGAGCTCAGGCTCGCGCCCGGCGCCGTACTCGCCACCGATCCCGCCTCCACGGGACCGCTCACCATCGAGACAGGCCGGGTGCACAGCGGCCGTCTGCTCCTGCGCTTCGAGGGCGTCAAGGACCGCACCGGCGCCGAGAACCTGCGCAACACCCTCCTGATCGCCGAGATCGACCCGGAGGAGCTGCCCGAGGGCGAGGACGAGTACTACGACCACCAGCTCATCGACCTGGACGTGGTCACCGAGGACGGCACCGAGGTCGGCCGGATCACCGAGATCTCGCACCTGCCCTCCCAGGACCTCTTCATCGTGGAGCGGCCCGACGGCAGCGAGGTCATGATCCCCTTCGTCGAGGAGATCGTCGTCGAGATCGACCTGGAGGGGCAGCGGGCCGTCGTCGCGCCGCCGCCCGGCCTGATCGACGACCGCGCGGAGATCGACTCGTCCAGGGACTCCGGGGACGACGACGCATGAGGCTCGACGTCGTCACGATCTTCCCCGAGTACCTCGAACCCCTGAACGTCTCGCTCGTCGGCAAGGCACGCGCGCGTGGGCAGCTCGGCGTCCATGTCCACGATCTGCGCGCCTGGACGTACGACCGGCACAACACGGTCGACGACACGCCGTACGGCGGCGGGCCCGGCATGGTCATGAAGACCGAGCCCTGGGGCGACGCCCTCGACTCCGCGCTCGCCGACGGCTACGAGACCGGCTCGCACGCGCCCGCGCTGATCGTGCCCACCCCGAGCGGTCGCCCCTTCACCCAGGAACTCGCCGTCGAACTCTCCGAGCGGCCCTGGCTGATCTTCACGCCGGCCCGCTACGAGGGCATCGACCGGCGCGTCATGGACGAGTACGCCACCCGGATGCCGGTCTACGAGGTCTCCATCGGCGACTACGTCCTCGCCGGCGGCGAGGCGGCCGTCCTGGTCATCACGGAGGCCGTGGCCAGGCTGCTGCCCGGCGTCCTCGGCAACGCCGAGTCGCACCGGGACGACTCCTTCGCACCCGGCGCGATGGCGAACCTCCTGGAGGGCCCCGTCTACACCAAGCCGCCGGTGTGGCGCGGCCGGGACATCCCGGACGTGCTGCTCAGCGGCCACCACGGCAAGATCGCCCGCTGGCGCCGCGACGAGGCGCTGAAGCGGACCACCGCGCACCGGCCCGACCTGATCGAGCGCTGCGATCCCAAGGCCTTCGACAAGAAGGACCGCGAGATGCTCTCCATCCTGGGCTGGGCCCCGGACCCGGAGGGCGAACCCCACGGCCGATTTTGGCGCAGGCCAGAGGGCGTGGAAGAATAGACCGCTGTTGTGCGTCCGTCCGGCGTGCGCCCCTGCCGCAGGGGGACACGACGCCCGCCCCGACCCGCACGGCAGTCCTCATGGCACACCTAGTTTCCGCTGATGACCTGTGGCATCCGCGAGGAAAGCAGACGAAATGTCTCACCTGCTCGACACCGTCGACTCCGCGTCGCTGCGCAGCGACGTCCCGGCCTTCCGCCCGGGTGACACCGTCAACGTCCACGTCCGCGTCATCGAGGGCAACCGCTCCCGTGTGCAGCAGTTCAAGGGCGTTGTGATCCGCCGCCAGGGCAGCGGTGTCCGCGAGACCTTCACGGTCCGCAAGGTCTCCTTCTCCGTCGGCGTCGAGCGCACCTTCCCGGTGCACACCCCGATCGTCGAGAAGATCGAGCTCGTCACCCGTGGTGACGTGCGTCGCGCCAAGCTGTACTACCTGCGCGACCTGCGCGGCAAGGCCGCGAAGATCAAGGAGAAGCGCGACAAGTGATGTCGCGTGCCGGCACCCGGAAGCCGTAGGCGGACGAGCCGGTAAGAAGGAGTCACATCAGGGCCGGATAGCATCTGGCCCCGATGGACACCGAAGCACAGCAGACGGAGCGCGACCGCTCCTCCCGCCCCGAACCAGAGGCCGCGGAGGACCGGTCGCGTTTCGCGTTGGTGGCGCGGGTCACCGACTGGCTGCCGGGTGGCTGGATCACCCTCACCCTCTTCGCCTGCCTGGCGTTTTTGCTCGTCCTCAACACTTTCGTGGCGCAACCATTCCAGATTCCCAGCGGATCCATGGAACAGGGATTGAGGATCGGGGACCGCGTTCTCGTAAATAAGTTGGCGTACCGTTTCGGTGCCGGGCCGCGCCGGGGAGACGTCGTGGTGTTCGACGGCTCCGGATACTTCGGGGACGCCGACTACATCAAACGCGTCGTCGGTGTGGGAGGAGACCACGTGGTCTGCTGCGACAAGAAGGGGAGGATCGAAGTGAACGGCCGGTCGGTCGACGAGACCGCGATCCTCTATCCCGGGGACACCCCCTCCACCGTGCCCTTCAACGTCGACGTCCCCGACGGCACGCTCTTCGTGCTCGGCGACCACCGCGGCGACTCCAGCGACTCCCGCGACCACCTCGGCTCGCCCGGCGGCGGCATGATCCCCGTCGGCAGGGTCATCGGCCGGGCCGACTGGATCGTCTGGCCGTACGCCCACTGGACCCGCCTCACCCGTCCCGCCGCCTACGCGCGCGTGCCGTCGGCCGGAGCGTCCCATGGGTAACCGGGGCAAGCCGCGCGGCGTCCCGGTCGACGCGGCCGCCAACCTGCTTCCCACCGGAGCCCGGCGCACCTCCGGCTCGTCCGGCGGCCGTTCCCGCGCGGAGCGGCGCAAGCTGCAGCGCAAGGTCAAGCGCAGGCGCCGGCGCGGGGCGGTGCGGGAGATACCGCTGCTGGTCGGCGTGGCCGTCCTGATAGCGCTCGTGCTGAAGACGTTCCTCGTGCAGGCCTTCGTGATCCCGTCGGGCTCCATGGAGCAGACGATCCGGATCGGGGACCGCGTCCTGGTCGACAAGTTCACCCCGTGGTTCGGGTGGAAGCCGCACCGCGGGGACGTCGTCGTCTTCCACGACCCGGGCGGCTGGCTGGCGGACGAGCAGACCACCCAGGCGAACGACCCGGTCGGCGTCAAACAGGTCAAGGAAGGGCTCACCTTCATCGGCCTGCTGCCCTCCGCCAACGAGAAGGACCTCATCAAGCGGGTCATCGGCGTCGGCGGCGACCGCGTCAAGTGCTGTGACGCGCAGGGCCGCGTGACCGTCAACGGCGTACCGCTGACCGAGGGCGACTACCTGTACCCGGGGAACGCCCCCTCCACCCAGGAGTTCGACATCACCGTGCCGGAGGGACGGCTGTGGGTGATGGGCGACCACCGGGGCAACTCGGCCGACTCCCGGGCGCACCAGGACACCGACTACGGCGGCACGGTCGCCGTCACCTCGGTGGTGGGCCGGGCCATGATGATCGGCTGGCCCGTCGGCCACTGGACCAAGCTCGACGAACCTAAAACCTTCGCAAGCGTTTCTGACTCCGGGTCGGGGTCGACCGCGGCCCCCCAGCTGTCGCATAGGGTTGCCTCCGACGATCCGAACGGATACATCCAACTCCCGAGCCCTGCGGAACTCCCGCTCGTTATGGGAGTGGTGGGCCTGCGCCGGGGATGGCGCGGGCGGCGGCACGGAGTAAGGAGTTGGCGTGGGGGATGTGGCGGTTGGCGCGCGGTCGGGCCACGACGGCGAGGAGCACAGCGGGCGCCCTGTGGAGAATGTCCCCCCCGCAGACGGCGTCTCGACCTCCGGGAACGGTACCGGGCCCGGCGGGGACGGCACCCCGGTGGACGGTCCGCACTCCGGCGGTGACGGCGGGGGTACCGACGGGGACCCGGGCGAGTCGGCGGCGCCCGCACCGAAGAAGCCACGCTCCTTCTGGAAGGAGCTGCCGATCCTGGTCGTCATCGCGCTGGTACTGGCGCTGCTGATCAAGACGTTCCTGGTGCAGGCGTTCTCGATCCCGTCGGACTCGATGCAGAACACCCTCCAGCAGGGTGACCGCGTCCTGGTCGACAAGCTCACCCCGTGGTTCGGCTCCGAGCCGGAGCGCGGCGAGGTCGTCGTCTTCCACGACCCGGACGACTGGCTGGCGGGCGAGCCCACCGCCCAGCCGAACGCGATCCAGACCTTCCTCAGCTGGATCGGCCTGATGCCGTCCGCCGAGGAGCGGGACCTGATCAAGCGGGTCGTCGGCGTCGGCGGCGACACCGTCTCCTGCAAGGGCAGCGGCCCGCTCATGGTCAACGGCCACCCGCTGAACGAGCCTTATGTGTACCCGGGCAACACCCCGTGCAGCGTCGACGACCAGGGCGGCCAGTTCACCGTGAAGGTGCCCAAGGGCTACATCTGGGTGATGGGAGACCACCGCCAGAACTCCCGCGACTCGCGCTACAACCAGTCCGACAAGCACCACGGCATGGTCCCGGTGAAGGAAGTCGTCGGCCGCGCCATCGTCAAGGCCTGGCCGATCAACCGCTGGGGCACGCTGCCGGTCCCGAGCACCTTCGACCAGAGCGGCATCAACACGCAGTCGTCCGCCGCTGCCTCCCTCACGGTGGCACCGCAGGGCGTGGCCGTCGCCGCCGTCCTGCCCGTCGTGGTGTGGCGCCGCCGCCGGAGCGACCGCATCGAGCGGAAGTTCGACCAGCGAGCGGCCGCCGGCAAGCGCTGACCGCCTCCCGCACGCCTCTCCTGACCGACCCATGTGAAGCCCTTGGGGAGCTTGTGACCAGGGCCGCCGAAGAAGGGCTGCCCCTGCCCGGTACCGCCGGGTAGGGTGCGGCCTCATGGGCGACAGCACGATACGTACGGCCCCGCGCAGCGGCGGAGCCACCAGCACGAGTGCGGCACAGGCCGGCAGCAGGCTCGGACAGCGGTTGTCCGGGATCGCCGTCGCCCTGGGCATCGTGCTGTTCCTCGGAGGATTCGGCTGGGGAGCGGTGGTCTACCGGCCGTACACCGTGCCCACCACCTCGATGACGCCGACGATCGACGCCGGGGACCGGGTCCTCGGCCAGCGCATCGACGGCAGCGAGGTGCGCCGGGGCGACGTCGTCGTCTTCAAGGACAAGAGCTGGGTCACCAACGCGGACGTCGTCAAGCGCGTGGTCGCGGTCGGCGGGGACACGGTCGCCTGCTGCACCGACGGCAAGCTGACCGTCAACGGCAAGCAGATCGACGAGCCGTATCTGCCGTCGGGCAGCGCGGCCGAGCTCCAGGGCTTCCCGACCGTCACCGTCCCCAAGGGCCGGCTCTTCCTCCTCGGCGACGAGCGACAGGGCTCCCTGGACTCCACCGCCCACCTCACGGACGCGGCGCAGGGCACGGTCGCGCGCACCGCCGTCACCGCCCGGGTGGACTCCGTGATCTGGCCGATGAAGGGCCTGCTCAAGCGCCCGACCGGCTTCGAGACCCTGGGCGCCCTCTCCCAGCCGGGTCCGCTGCGCGTCATCGAGTTCATGATCGTGGCCGGTGGCGTGCTGGTCCTCGCGGGCGGCGCCTACGGCCCGGTCGCAAACCTGCTGGGCCGCTTCCGCACCCGTGCCCGTACGGAGCCCGCCGGTGCCCGCTGAGGCGCTGGAGGGGGTGTCGGAGGACGGCCTGCGCAAGGTGGCCCGGGTGGTCCTGCTCGACCCCGAGGACCGCATCCTGCTCCTGCACGGCCACGAGCCCGACGATCCGGCCGACGACTGGTGGTTCACACCCGGCGGCGGTCTGGAGGGCGAGGAGACCCGTGAGCAGGCCGCTCTGCGGGAACTCGCCGAGGAGACCGGCATCACGGACGTCGAGCTCGGCCCGGTGCTGTGGCGGCGGACGTGCTCCTTCCCGTTCGCCGGCCGCCGCTGGGACCAGGACGAGTGGTACTACCTGGCCCGTACGCCGCAGACGGTCACCGAGGCCACGGCCCTGACGGAGCTGGAGCGGCGCAGTATGGCCGGAGCACGTTGGTGGACGTGCCAGGAACTGACCCGGGCACATGAGACGGTGTATCCGACCAGACTCGCCGAGCTGTTCCGTAGGCTGCTCGACGAAGGTCCCCCCGCCGGGCCCGTCACCCTTGACACGGAAATCGTCTAGGGGCGCGCGGGACTGGCGCACAATGGTGGGATCGCACGGCTGAAGGGGAACATGCCATGAGCGCCGAGGACCTCGAAAAGTACGAGACCGAGATGGAGCTGAAGCTCTACCGGGAGTACCGCGATGTCGTCGGTCTGTTCAAATACGTGATCGAGACCGAGCGGCGCTTCTACCTCACCAACGACTACGAGATGCAGGTGCACTCGGTCCAGGGCGAGGTGTTCTTCGAGGTGTCCATGGCGGACGCCTGGGTCTGGGACATGTACCGGCCGGCCCGTTTCGTGAAGCAGGTCCGTGTCCTCACGTTCAAGGACGTGAATATCGAAGAGCTGAACAAGACCGACCTGGAGCTTCCGGGCGGCTGAGGTGGCTCATGTGGGTGACGGAGTTGTCCACAACCGCTGAGTAACTCACCAAGATCAACTTCTTGGCGGGGGATGCGTGACCGTTGGCACCGGAGGTGGTGCCGACATGAACACGAATCAGGCACGCACGAATTGGGCACGCACGAATCGGGCACGCAGTGCACTCGGCAGGTACGGCGAGACGCTGGCCGCACGACGGCTGGCCGAGGCCGGTCTGACGGTCCTGGAGCGCAACTGGCGCTGCGGCAGGACGGGCGAGATCGACATCGTGGCGCGGGACGGGGACGTCCTGGTCGTCTGCGAGGTCAAGACCCGGCGGGCGGGTGTCTTCGAGCACCCCATGGCCGCGGTCTCCCCGGAGAAGGCGCAGCGCCTGCGCGGCCTCGCCGAGCACTGGATCCACGCACACGGAGGGGCACCGCCGGGCGGCGTCCGCATCGACGTGGTCGGCGTGCTCCTGCCGCAGCGCGGGGCGCCCGTGGTCGAGCACGCCCGGGGGGTGGCGTGAGATGGGGTTCGCGCGTACCTGCTCGGTGGCGCTGGTGGGCGTCGAGGGCGTGGTGGTCGAGGTCCAGGCCGACCTGGAGCCCGGGGTGGCGGCCTTCACCCTGGTGGGGCTGCCGGACAAGAGCCTGACGGAGAGCCGGGACCGGGTCCGGGCCGCGGTGGTGAACTCGGGCGCCTCCTGGCCCTCGAAGAAGCTCACCGTCGGGCTGAGCCCGGCGTCCGTGCCGAAGAGCGGCAGCGGCTTCGACCTGGCGGTCGCCGCCGCCGTGCTCGGGGCGGCCGAGCGGATCGATCCCCGGGTGCTCGCCGAGATCGTGATGATCGGGGAACTGGGCCTGGACGGCCGGGTCCGGCCGGTCCGGGGCATCCTGCCCGCCGTGCTGGCCGCCGCCGACGCAGGCTACGAGCAGGTGGTGGTGCCGGAGAGCGCGGTGCCGGAGGCCTCGCTGGTGCCGGGGGTGTCCGTGCTCGGCGTCCGCAGTCTGCGCCAGCTGATCGCGGTCCTCACCGACGAACCGGTGCCCGACGAGGAGCCCGTCCCCGGCGAGATCCGCCCGGACCCGTTCATGGCCGGGCTCGCCCTCCCCGGCATGGGGCTCGGCACCGGCCTCGCCACCGGCGACCACGCACCCGACCTCGCGGACGTCGCCGGCCAGCACGTGGCCCGGGCCGCCCTGGAGGTGGCCGCGGCCGGACGCCATCACGTCTTCTTCAAGGGCCCGCCCGGTGCCGGCAAGACCATGCTCGCCGAGCGGCTGCCGGGGCTGCTGCCCGAGCTGGGACGGCAGGAGTCCCTGGAGGTCACCGCCGTCCACTCGGTCGCCGGGATGCTGCCACCGGGCCACCCCCTGGTCGACCGGCCGCCCTACTGCTCCCCGCACCACTCGGCCACCATGGCCTCCCTGGTCGGCGGCGGAACCGGCCTGCCGCGCCCCGGGGCGGTGTCCCTGGCTCACAACGGCGTACTTTTCCTGGACGAGGCCGCAGAGTTCCACGCCAGCGTCCTGGACGCCCTGCGCCAGCCCCTGGAGTCGGGCCACGTCGTCATCGCCCGGGCCGCCGGGATACTGCGGATGCCCGCCAGGTTCCTCATGGTCCTGGCCGCAAACCCCTGCCCCTGCGGACGGCACGGCACCCCCGGCGACGTCTGCGAGTGCCGGCCCTCCTCGATCAAGCGGTACCGGGCCCGGCTCTCCGGCCCCCTGATGGACCGCGTGGACCTCAGGGTGACCGTCGAACCGGTCGCGCGGGAGGAACTGCTGCGGCTGCACACCGGCGCCGAGCCCTCCGCCGCCGTGGCCGACCGGGTGCGCACGGCCCGGGAGCGGGCCGCCCACCGCTACGAAGGGCTGCCCTGGCGGACCAACAGCGAGGTCCCCGGCCACGAGCTCCGGACCCGCTGGCACGTCCAGCCGGGCGCGCTGCTGAAGGCCGAGCTGGACCTCGACCGGGGCCTGCTCACCGCCCGCGGCCTGGACCGGGTGCTCCGGGTCGCCTGGACCCTCGCCGACCTGGCGGGCCGCGACCGGCCCTCGGCCAACGACGTCAACCTGGCCCTGGAGCTGCGCACCGGCGTCCGGCGCGGCGCGGTCCTGGAAGGGATCGCCCCATGAGCGACGCCGAGCTGCTCGCCCGGGTCTTTCTGGCCCGGGTCGTGGAGCCCGGCGACGAGGCCGCCGGACGCTGGGTGCGGGAGCGGGGCGTGCGCGAGGTGGCGGACCGGCTGCGCGGCGGCGGGCAGGCCCTGCCGGGCGTCGGCGCCAAGCGGTGGGCGGGGCTGCTGGCCAGGGCGGCGCAGGCCGATCCCCGGGCGGACCTCGCCGTGTCCCGGGCGGCGGGTGCGCGGTTCGTGTGTCCCGGTGACGCCGAGTGGCCCAGCCAGCTCGACGACCTCGGCGATGGCCGCCCGCTCGGCCTGTGGGTGCGCGGCCGGCCCAGTCTGCGGATGTGGGCGCTCCGGGCCGTCGCCGTCGTCGGAGCCCGTGCCTGCACCGAGTACGGCGCCCACATGGCGGCCGTCCTCGCCGCGGGGCTCGCCGAGCGCGGCTGGGTGGTGGTGTCCGGCGGCGCCTACGGAGTCGACGGCGCCGCCCACCGCGGAGCCCTCGGCGCCGGCGGGGCCACCGTCGCCGTGCTGGCCTGCGGGGTCGACCGGCCCTACCCCAGGGGCCACACCGAGTTGATCAACAGGATCGCCGAACAGGGACTGGTGGTGGGGGAGTTGCCGCCCGGCGAGCACCCGACGCCGAGCAGGTTCGTGCTCCGCAACCGCGTCATCGCGGCCCTCACCACCGGCACCGTCGTCGTGGAGGCCGCCCACCGCAGCGGCTCGCTGGTCACCGCGCGGGCGGCGCAGCGGCTCGGCCGGTTCACCATGGGCGTGCCCGGACCGGCCACCAGCGGCCTCTCGGCCGGGGTGCACGAGCTGCTCCGCGGAGAGGCCGTGCTGGTCACCGACGCCGCGGAGGTCGTCGAACTCGTGGGCGACATGGGCGAGCTGGCCCCGGCCAGACGCGGCCCCGTTCTCCCGCGTGACCTGCTGGAACCCACAGCCCGGCAGGTCCTGGCCGCCCTGCCCGGGAACCGGCCGGCCTCACCCGAAGAGGTGGCACGCGGCGCGCAGACGTCCGAGGACGAGGCCGTCGCCAGGCTGTACGAACTCCGAGCACTTGGTTACGTCGAACGACACGGCGACGGCTGGAAGTTGACACGCCAGGCGATGATCTCGGTCCGGGCCGGTCGGAGCCGGTGCTGACCGAGCGTGTTCGGCCGTCCGGGGGAACCCCCGACGCCCTTGGGAATTCCCGGAGTTGACGCTTCCGGCCGATCACGCAGAGCGACGCGCCGAGCGCGGTGGGGCGCGCCGTGCAGGGGGTTCGCGCAGGGGTGGAGCCTCGCTGTTCGCGCACCGCGACTCCTCAGTCACGCTACGCTCACGAAAGGCCTGGCGCAGAACGTGCCAACCGACATGAGAACGACACCTCGCCCAATCATCGCTTTCACTCCCCGCTCACCGCAGTTCACGGCACATCACGGCACATCACGGCACTTCACGGCAGAACGGCACAAGGCGACGAATGCCCCAGCACACCTCCGGGTCCGACCGGGCGGCGATCCCCCCAGCCGCCCGTGACGGTGGCAGCGTGCGGCCGCCCGCTCCCTCGACGCTCGACGAGCTGTGGCGGTCGTACAAGGCGACGGGGGACGACCGGCTGCGGGAACAGCTGATCCTGCACTACTCGCCGCTGGTCAAGTACGTGGCCGGGCGGGTGAGCGTGGGTCTGCCGCCCAACGTGGAGCAGGCCGACTTCGTCTCCTCGGGGGTGTTCGGGCTCATCGACGCGATCGAGAAGTTCGACGTCGACCGCGAGATCAAGTTCGAGACGTACGCGATCACCCGGATCCGGGGCGCGATGATCGACGAGCTGCGGGCGCTGGACTGGATCCCGCGCTCGGTCCGGCAGAAGGCACGGAACGTGGAGCGGGCCTACGCCACGCTGGAGGCGCGGTTGCGGCGCACTCCCTCGGAGGGCGAGGTGGCCGCCGAGCTGGGCATCGAGGTGGACGAGCTGCACGCCGTCTTCAGCCAGCTGTCGCTGGCCAACGTGGTGGCGCTGGAGGAGCTGCTGCACGTCGGGGGAGAGGGCGGCGACGGGCTGAGCGTGATGGACACGCTGGAGGACACCGCCGCGGACAACCCCGTGGAGGTGGCCGAGGACCGGGAGCTGCGGCGGTTCCTGGCGCGGGCGATCAACACGCTGCCGGAGCGCGAGAAGACCGTGGTGACCCTCTACTACTACGAGGGGCTCACGCTCGCCGAGATCGGGAACGTGCTCGGGGTCACCGAGAGCCGGGTGAGCCAGATCCACACCAAGTCGGTGCTGCAGCTGCGGGCGAAGCTGGCGAGTTTCGGCCGTTGAGGGCGGTTCCGGCGGAGGTTTTCGGCCGTCGCCCGTGGGCGGGTGGGCCGTGTACCGGTCGTGCTGCCTCCCCTCCGGCCCGGCGCGTCCGTAGAGTGGTTGACGTGCCAAGGATTCGAGCGGCCTCCGTGGCCGAGCACCGGTCGATGCAGCGAGCCGCCCTGCTGGACGCGGCGCGGTCCCTCCTGTCCGAGGGCGGGACGGAGGCGCTGACGTTCCCCGCGCTCGCCGAGCGCACGGGGCTCGCGCGGTCGTCCGTCTACGAGTACTTCCGTTCCCGGGCCGCCGTGGTCGAGGAGCTGTGCGAGGCCGACTTCCCGGTGTGGGCGGCGGAGGTCGAGGCGGCGATGGAGCGGGCGGCTTCCGCCGAGGACAAGGTCGAGGCGTATGTGCGGCAGCAGCTGGCCCTGGTCGGGGACCGGCGGCACCGCGCGGTGGTCGCGATCTCGGCGAGCGAACTGGACGCGGGGGCGCGGGAGAAGATCCGGGCCGCGCACGGCGGGCTGGTCGCGATGATCGTGGAGGCGCTGGGGGAGCTGGGGCACGGGCAGCCGCGGCTTGCGGCGATGCTGGTGCAGGGAGTTGTGGATGCCGCGGTCCGGCGGATCGAGCTGGGGGCGGCGGAGGACCCGGTGGTGATCACGGACGCGGCCGTGGCGATGGCGCTACGGGGTGTGCGGGGCTGACGCGGGTGGGGCGGGGCCGGGGTGGGGACGCTTACCGGCGCTTGCCGGGTGCCGCTGCGCCCACCCGTGCCGCCCTGCGGCACGCCTGCCCGCAGCTAAGTGCCCCTTTAGGGGCGCGGGGAACTGCGCGACCAGCCCCCACCGGCCCGCAGGCGGACACCGGCCGTCACCCCTCCGGCAGCGGAACCCCCAGCACCGGCAGCAGTCTCGACGGCCCCCGGTCCAGCAGCCACGGCGGCAACAGCAGCAACGGGTCCAGGTACACGTCCCCCCTGAGCAACCCCCAGTGCACGCATGAACGAGCTCCGCAGTGCACACCCCCGGGTTCCACCGTGCCCACCACCTCCCCGGCCGCCACCACCTGCCCCTTCTTCACCGTCGCCGTCACCGGCTCGTACGTCGTGCGGAGATCCGTGCCCGTCAGCAGCACCGACACCACACCCCGCCCCGCCACCCGCCCCGCGTAGGAGACCCGGCCCGCCGCCACCGCCCGTACCGGCTCCCCGGCGGACGCCCCCACGTCGACCCCCCGGTGCCCGGGGCCGTACACCGTCGCCGGTGGTTCCCAGCCGCGCAGGACCGGGGGCCGTACCCCCACCGGCCAGGCGCGGGCGATCGCCGGCACGGGCGGTTCGGGAGGGGGCGGCGGGCCCTCCGCCCCGACCCAGGCCCGGGCCGCAGTCGCCCCCAGGATCAGCGGCAACGCCGTCGCCGCCCACGTCCATCGCATCGCGCGTCGCATGACCAACATGGTCAAACCGTCCCGCGCCCCGGCCGATCATGGCCGGTACCTGTGGATTACTCCCGAGTTGTGGACAGCGGCGTCACCCGGTACCTCGCCGGTCCCGTACACTTCTGTTGGCGATCCGGGTCACCGGGTCGACTTCGCACGCCCCGACATCTGGCCCTCACAAGCAGATGTCAGCGCTTCTCGGTCCTTCGCGGCACAGCGCACCCGGGCGTCAGGCGCGGGAGCCGTCCGGCACCCGCGGCACAACCGAGAAATTCAAGGAGATGGCCATGGCCGTCGTCACGATGCGGGAGCTGCTGGAGAGCGGCGTCCACTTCGGTCACCAGACCCGTCGCTGGAACCCGAAGATGAAGCGCTTCATCTTCACCGAGCGCAACGGCATCTACATCATCGACCTGCTCCAGTCGCTGTCGTACATCGACCGCGCCTACGAGTTCGTCAAGGAGACCGTCGCCCACGGCGGCACGGTCATGTTCGTCGGCACGAAGAAGCAGGCGCAGGAGGCCATCGCCGAGCAGGCCACCCGCGTCGGCATGCCCTTCGTCAACCAGCGCTGGCTGGGCGGCATGCTCACCAACTTCTCGACCGTCTACAAGCGTCTGCAGCGCCTCAAGGAGCTCGAGCAGATCGACTTCGAGGACGTCGCCGCGTCGGGTCTGACCAAGAAGGAGCTTCTCGTGCTGTCGCGCGAGAAGGCCAAGCTGGAGAAGACCCTCGGTGGTATCCGCGAGATGTCCAAGGTGCCCAGCGCCGTCTGGATCGTGGACACCAAGAAGGAGCACATCGCGGTCGGTGAGGCCCGGAAGCTCAACATCCCGGTCGTCGCGATCCTCGACACCAACTGCGACCCCGACGAGGTCGACTACAAGATCCCGGGCAACGACGACGCGATCCGCTCCGTCACCCTGCTCACCCGCGTGATCGCCGACGCGGTCGCCGAGGGCCTCATCTCCCGTTCCCGCGTCGCCACCGGTGACAAGGGCGAGAAGGCCGCCGGCGAGCCGCTCGCCGAGTGGGAGCGCGACCTGCTCGAGGGCGAGAAGAAGGCGGACGACGCCGAGGTCCAGACCTCCGCCGAGACCGAGAAGGTCGCCGACGCCGAGCAGGCCGAGGCTCCGGCCGCCGCCGAGGCTGCTGTCGAGGCTCCGGCCGCCGCTGAGGCCGTTGTCGAGGCTCCGGCTGCCGCCGAGGCCGTTGTCGAGGCTCCGGCCGCGGACGCCGAGCAGGCCTGACCCCTCTGCTGAAGCGTTGACGGTGGGGGCGGCGGCATGAACTCCGCCCCCACCGTTCATCCGTAGGTCAGCCAACGGTCCGCGATCCACCCCTGCAGGTGGAATCCGCACATGGAATCCATGGAATTCATGTGGATCGCAGACGCGCAGATCTTCGATCTTCCAGACTTCGAGAAAGACTTACAGACTCATGGCGAACTACACCGCCGCTGACGTCAAGAAGCTCCGCGAGCTCTCCGGCGCCGGCATGATGGACTGCAAGAAGGCCCTGGACGAGGCCGAGGGCGACGTCGACAAGGCTGTCGAGGCGCTCCGTATCAAGGGCCAGAAGGGCGTCGCCAAGCGCGAGGGCCGCTCCGCCGAGAACGGCGCCGTGGTCTCGATCATCGCCGACGACAACTCCTCCGGCGTCCTTGTCGAGCTGAAGTGCGAGACGGACTTCGTCGCCAAGGGTGACAGGTTCCAGGCCGTCGCCAACACCATCGCCGAGCACGTCGCGAAGTCCGCTCCGGCCGACCTGGAGGCGCTGCTCGCCTCCGAGATCGAGCCCGGCAAGACCGTCCAGGCGTTCGTCGACGAGGCCAACGCCAACCTCGGCGAGAAGATCGTCCTGGACCGCTTCGCGCAGTACGCCGACGGTTACGTGACGGCCTACATGCACCGCACGATGCCCGACCTGCCGCCGCAGATCGGTGTCCTCGTCGAGCTGGACAAGCCGAACGCCGAGATCGCCAAGGGCGTCGCCCAGCACATCGCCGCCTTCGCGCCGAAGTACCTGGCCAAGGAGGACGTGCCGGCCGACGTCGTCGAGTCCGAGCGCCGCATCGCCGAGGAGACCACCCGCGCCGAGGGCAAGCCCGAGGCCGCGATCGCCAAGATCGTCGAGGGTCGTCTGAACGGCTTCTTCAAGGACGCCACGCTGCTCGGCCAGCCGTACGCGCTCGACAACAAGAAGTCGGTCCAGAAGGTTCTGGACGAGGCCGGTGTCACCCTGAAGCGCTTCACGCGCATCAAGGTCGGCATCTGAGTCCGTACCGCGATCGACGCGCGACCCACGGGGAAATCCCGATAGGGTCGGTCGACAGCAGTCGTCCGTACACACCGCCACACCCAGGGACGTGACGGACGGCGGCAGATCTGACGAGGAGGCCATTGCCGCGCATGGGCAGCGAAAAGCGACCCCACCGGCAATGGCCTTCTTCGTATGCGTATGTGCAACACGTGAAAGAGGCGGGATCTCCATGACCACCAAGGCCCAGAAGAGCGACGACGGCAAAGTACACGGCCGGTTTCTGCTGAAGCTGTCCGGAGAGGCCTTCTCCGGTGGCGGGGGCCTGGGCGTGGACCCGGACGTGGTGCACAAGATCGCCCGCGAGATCGCGGCCGTCGTCCGCGACGGCGCACAGGTCGCCGTCGTCATCGGCGGCGGCAACTTCTTCCGCGGCGCCGAACTCCAGCAGCGCGGCATGGACCGGGCCCGCTCCGACTACATGGGCATGCTCGGCACCGTGATGAACTGCCTCGCCCTCCAGGACTTCCTGGAGAAGGAGGGCATCGACAGCCGGGTGCAGACCGCGATCACCATGGGTCAGGTCGCCGAGCCCTACATCCCGCTGCGCGCCGTGCGCCACCTGGAGAAGGGCCGTGTGGTCATCTTCGGCGCCGGTATGGGCATGCCGTACTTCTCCACCGACACCACCGCCGCCCAGCGCGCCCTGGAGATCGACGCCGAGGCGCTGCTCATGGGCAAGAACGGCGTGGACGGGGTCTACGACTCCGACCCCAAGACCAACCCCGACGCCGTCAAGTTCGACTCCCTCGGCTACGGCGAGGTCATCACCCGCGAGCTCAAGGTCGCCGACGCCACCGCGATCACGCTCTGCCGCGACAACAAGCTGCCGATCCTCGTCTTCGAGCTGCTGGCGGAGGGCAATATCGCGCGCGCCGTCAAGGGTGAGAAGATCGGCACGCTGGTGGGTGAACAGGGCAGCCGGGACTGACCGGCACCGCCTGACGCACCCTGACCGGGGGATGGACAATGTCCTGCCGGTCGGGAACCGTCAGGGAAAGAAGACGCGACGCAGCCGGCCGCCGCCCCGCAACGGAACCGCAGCCGGGCCTTACTCAAGACACGCAGGAGCAAGTGGTGATCGAAGAGACCCTCCTCGAAGCCGAGGAGAAGATGGAGAAGGCCGTCGTGGTCGCCAAGGAGGACTTCGCCGCGATCCGCACCGGCCGTGCGCACCCGGCGATGTTCAACAAGATCGTGGCCGACTACTACGGCGCGCCGACGCCGATCAACCAGCTGGCCTCGTTCTCCGTGCCGGAACCGCGCATGGCGGTCGTGACCCCGTTCGACAAGACGGCCCTGCGCAACATCGAGCAGGCGATCCGCGACTCGGACCTGGGCGTCAACCCGAGCAACGACGGCAACATCATCCGGGTGGTGTTCCCGGAGCTCACCGAGGAGCGCCGCCGCGACTACATCAAGGTCGCCAAGGGCAAGGCGGAGGACTCCAAGGTCTCCATCCGCTCCGTGCGCCGCAAGGCCAAGGACGCCATCGACAAGCTGATCAAGGACGGCGAGGTCGGCGAGGACGAGGGCCGCCGCGCCGAGAAGGAGCTCGACGACACCACCGCGAAGTACGTCGCGCAGGTGGACGAGCTCCTCAAGCACAAGGAAGCGGAGCTTCTCGAAGTCTGATGAACGACTCATCCTGGGGAGCCCCGCCGCACGCCGGGCCGCAGGCCGGGCAGGCGGGCTCACCCGCCGGGCAGGCCGGATCACCGGCCGGGTACTGGGGACCGAACGATCAGGGCACCGGCCAGGGCTACGACCACGGCCACGGGCCGGTCTCCGCCGAGGGCTACGGTGCTGGTCAGGGCTACGGTCCCGGCCAGGGGTACGGTCCCGGCCAGGGGTACGACCTCGGCCGTGGCCACGGCTATGACCAGGGGCATGTCCAGGGAGCCGTCCCGGCGGGTCCCGCGTACGATGCGCAGAACGCGCAGCAGACTCGCCCCATGCCCATCGTGCCCGACGACGTACCCGCGTACGGCTCAGACCAGGACGACGACCGGGGGGCCGCTCGGCTGAGCGGCCCCTTGTTCCGAGACGAGACGTTCCGCAACGACACCCCGTCGGCGCAGCCCCTGCCTCACGCGGCGGCGCCGCAGAATCCGGAGCCCATGCCCGACGCCCCACAGCCGGCGCCCGTGCCGCAGAAGAAGAGCGCGGGGCGCGACCTGGGTGCGGCCATAGGTGTCGGCGTCGGACTGGGCGTCGTGATCGTGGCGTCCCTGTTCGTCGTCAAGGCCGTCTTCGTCGGCGTCGTGGCGGTCGCGGTCGTGGTCGGCCTGTGGGAACTGACCAGCAGGCTCCAGGAGCGCAAGGGCATCAAGGCGCCCCTGGTCCCGCTGGCGCTCGGCGGCGCCGCGATGGTGGTGGCCGGCTACGCCCGGGGCGCGGAGGGTGCCTGGGTGGCCCTGGCTCTCACCGGTCTGGCCATCCTGGTCTGGCGGATGACGGAACCGCCGGAGGGCTATCTCAAGGACGTCACGGCGGGTCTCTTCGCGGCGTTCTACGTCCCGTTCCTGGCGACGTTCGTGGCGATGATGCTCACCGCCGACGACGGCCCGTTCCGGGTCATGACCTTCCTGCTCCTCACGGTGGTCAGCGACACCGGCGCCTACGCGGTCGGCTGGCGCTTCGGCAGCCACAAGCTCGCTCCGCGCATCAGCCCCGGCAAGACCCGCGAGGGCCTGGTCGGCGCGGTGCTGTTCGCGATGGTCGCGGGCGCGCTGTGCATGCAGTTCCTGATCGACGACGGCACCTGGTGGCAGGGCCTGCTGCTCGGCCTCGCGGTCGCCGGCAGCGCCACACTCGGCGACCTCGGCGAGTCCATGATCAAGCGGGACCTCGGCATCAAGGACATGGGCACGCTGCTCCCGGGCCACGGCGGCATCATGGACCGACTGGACTCGCTGCTGCCGACGGCGCCGGTGGTGTGGTTGTTGATGGTCTTGTTCGTCGGGAGTGGGTGACGGTGGGCCACGGCGCCACGCCGCGGTAGCGGCAGGTCGACACAGCATGGACCGACTGGACTCGCTGCTGCCGACGGCGCCGGTGGTGTGGTTGTTGATGGTGCTGTTCGTCGGCAGTGGCTGATCCGCTTCGCCGGCCGCGGCTGAGCTCCTTCGTCGGCGGCGACCGATCTCCTTCGTCAGCGGTGGCCGATCTACAGACACGTCGGCAGTGGCTGCCGTGCAGCTGTCGTAGGCGAGCCCCCGTCCTTCACAGGGCGGGGGCTCGGCGGTATCCCGGCCCCGGATGACGCAGCAGAAATCGCATGGTCATGCCGGTCGGAGGCAGACTCCCTGTGAGGACGCTGTGTCCTCCGACGTGCAGGGAGTGTGCCCATGCCCCTCGACCCGGCCCCGGCCTCCACCCCGTCCCCGACCCCGCCTCCTCCGCCGGTGCGGTTCTGGCCCGTCGACGATCTGCCCGCGCTCGACCCGGACCCGTTCCTGGACGAACTGCTGCGCGACGAGCCGGTCACCCGGATCAGGCTCGCGCACGGCGAGGGGGACGCCTGGCTGGTCACCCGCTACGAGGACGTCCGCTTCGTCACCTCCGACCCGCGTTTCTCCCGGGAGGCGGTCGTCGGCCGCGACATCACCAGCATGCGCCCGGCGCCCGTGGCCTCCCAGACGGCGGGCCTCCAGTACATCGACCCGCCCCGGCACAACCGGCTGCGCCGGGTCGTCGCCCGGGCCTTCACCGGGCGGGCCATGCAGCGGCTGCGGCCGATGGCGGAGCGCCGGGCCGGTGAACTCCTCGACACGATGGAGGCCGCGGGCCCGCCGGCCGACCTCATGGAGCATCTGCACGGCCCCTTCCCGATCGCCGTGATCCGTGACTTCCTCGGCGTCGACGAGAAGGACTGGCACCGCTGGGCGGCCACCGGCGAGGCGCTGCTCTCCGCGGGCCCCGACGCCGAGGCGCGCGCCCGGGAGGCCGCCCGCACCACCCGGGCCCGGATCTCCGAGCTGCTGCAGAGCCGCCGCGAGGAGCCCCGCGAGGACCTCGCCGGGGTGCTGGCCCAGGCCACCGCGGACGGCGAGATCACCGGCGACGAGGCGATCTCCCTGGCCACCGCCATCCAGGTCAGCGGTGGCCACGCGGTCCGCAACAACAGCGGCTCGATGATGTACGCGCTGCTCACCCACCCCAAGCACCTGGACCGGCTGCGCCGTGAGCCGGAGCTGCTCCCCAAGGCCGTGGACGAGCTGTTCCGCTACGTCCCGCACCGCAACGGCGTCGGCATCCCGCGCGTCGCCGTCGAGGACGTCGAGGTCGGCGGCCAGCTGATCCGGGCCGGCGAGGTCGTCTACAACGCCTATGTCGCCGCCAACCGCGACCCCGCGGTCTTCACCGACCCCGACGACCTGGACTTCGACCGCACCAACGGCCCCCACCTGGCCTTCGGCCACGGCCCCCACCACTGTATGGCCGCGATCATGGCCCGCATGGAGGCCGAGACCATGATCGGCTCGGTCCTCGCGCGCTTCCCGGACATCCGCCTGGCGGTACCTCCCGAGGAGGTCGAGTTCCAGCGCCAGGGCCTGATCCGGGGACCGCGTACGCTGCCCGTGACCTGGTGAGCGAAGACGGCCGCGGACGGCCGAGGAGGACCCCGCCATGCTGACCACCCAGTACGTTCCCGGCGCCCCGAACTGGCTCGACGTGGGCACCCCCGACACCGACGCGAGCGCCGCCTTCTACTCCGCCGTCTTCGGCTGGCAGCACCGGTCGGCCGGACCGGAGGCCGGCGGCTACGGCTTCTTCGAGCAGGACGGCGGGACGCTCGCAGGGATCGGCCCGCTCACCGAGGAGGGCGCGAGCCCGTCCTGGACGGTGTACTTCCACACCCCGGACGCCGACGCCACCGCCAAGGCCGTGGAACAGACGGGCGGCTCCGTCCGGGTCGCCCCGGCGGACGTCTTCACCGCCGGCCGGGCGGCCGCCTTCACCGACCCCACCGGCGCGGACTTCGCGGTCTGGCAGCCGGGCGACACCCAGGGCCTGGACCTCGTCGCGGTCCCCGGCAGCCTCGCCAGAACGGAGCTGTACACCACCGACGCGAGCGCGGCGAAGGCCTTCTACGAGTCGGTCTTCTCCTGGCAGACCCGCGACGTGCCGATGGGCCCGGGGCTGACCTACACGATCCTCACCCCGGCCGGCGCAGGCCCGGCGGCGGCCCACGGCGGGCTGATGCAGCTGCCCCAGGCCAACCTCGACGCCGGATCCACCCCGGAGTGGCACCCGTACTTCGAGGTGACCGACTGCGACGCCACGCTGGCCAGGGCCACCGGGGCCGGAGCCACCGTCCTCATCCCGGTCACCGAAGCCCCGGGCATCGGCCGCTTCGCCATGTTCCTCGACCCCTTCGGCGCCCTCCTCGCCATCATCACGACCGCCGGGCGCTGAGCCCCCGGACTCCCGCCGAAACCCACGGTCGCGGGCCACCGCAGTTGATCTGCGACACTGGTTGGGTTATGCCTAAGCCCGGAGAACTCACTTTCGTCGCGCCGCGCGGAGCCAAGAAGCCGCCGCGGCATCTCGCCGATCTCTCGCCCGCCGAGCGCAAGGACGCGGTGGCCGAGGTCGGGGAGAAGCCGTTTCGTGCCAAGCAGCTCTCGCAGCACTACTTCGCGCGGTACGCGCACGACCCCGAGCAGTGGACGGACATCCCGGCCGGCTCGCGGGACAAGCTGCGGGAGGCGCTGTTCCCCGAGCTGATGACCGTCGTGCGGCATCTGTCGACCGACGAGGGGACGACCCGCAAGACGCTGTGGAAGCTCTTCGACGGGACGCTCGTCGAGTCGGTGCTGATGCGCTACCCGGACCGGGTGACCATGTGCATCAGCTCGCAGGCCGGCTGCGGGATGAACTGCCCGTTCTGCGCGACCGGACAGGCGGGGCTCGACCGGAACCTGTCGACCGCCGAGATCGTCCATCAGATCGTCGACGGGATGCGGGCGCTCCGGGACGGCGAGGTGCCCGGCGGGCCCGCGCGGCTGTCCAACATCGTCTTCATGGGGATGGGGGAGCCGCTCGCCAACTACAAGCGGGTGGTCGGCGCCATCCGGGCGCTCACCGATCCGGCGCCGGACGGACTGGGGCTCTCGCAGCGCGGGATCACCGTCTCGACCGTCGGACTCGTCCCGGCCATCCACCGGTTCGCCGACGAGGGCTTCAAGTGCCGGCTCGCGATCTCGCTGCACGCCCCCGACGACGAACTGCGCGACACCCTCGTCCCCGTGAACACGCGGTGGAAGGTGCGCGAGGTCCTAGACGCCGGCTTCGAGTACGTCGAGAAGAGCGGGCGGCGGCTCAGCATCGAGTACGCGCTCATCCGCGACATCAACGACCAGGCCTGGCGGGGGGACCGGCTGGGGCGCCTGCTCAAGGGCAAGCCCGTGCACGTCAACCTCATCCCGCTGAACCCGACGCCGGGTTCGAAGTGGACCGCGTCGCGGCCGGAGGACGAGAAGGCGTTCGTCGAGGCGATCGAGGCGCACGGGGTACCGGTCACCGTCCGGGACACCCGGGGCCAGGAGATCGACGGCGCCTGTGGTCAGCTCGCGGCCACCGAGAGGTAACCGCCCTGGACACCGAGCGGTAGGATCTGGCCAACACATCTTCATAATCCGACAGGGGAGCGCCACAGCGCTGAGAGTGCGGCAACCGGGCCGCAGACCCTCTGAACCTCGCCCAGGTCATTCTGGGTAGGAAGTTCGGTCATCACTCAAGCTGTTGCGCCCTGCCCGCACACCGCGGGCAGGGCCGCGTCTCTTCCTGGTCAACTCCAGGAGGAATGAACCAGTGCACATCAGGCACACCAGAACCTTCGTGGCCGCGGCGGTCGGGCTCGGGCTCGTGACGCTGTCCGCGTGCTCGTCGTCGGACAGCGGGTCCGGCTCCGACTCCAAGACCGTCACCCTCGTCAGCCACGACTCGTGGGCCGTCTCCAAGAACGTGCTCCAGGACTTCGAGAAGCAGTCCGGCTACAAGGTCAGGGTCCTCAAGGACGGTGACGCCGGGCAGGCCGTCAACAAGGCGATCCTGACCAAGGACAACCCGCAGGGCGACGTCTTCTTCGGCGTCGACAACACCCTGCTCTCCAGGGCCCTCGACAACGGTCTCTTCCAGCCGTACGCGGCGAAGGGGCTCGACACGGTCGGTACGGCGTACCAACTCGACGCGGCCGAGCACCGGGTCACGCCCATCGACTACGGCGACATCTGCGTCAACTACGACAAGGCGTACTTCAGCAAGCACAAGCTGACCCCGCCGACGTCGTACGCCGACCTCGTCAAGCCCCAGTACAAGAACCTCCTCGTCACCGAGAACGCGTCCACCTCCTCGCCGGGGCTCGGCTTCCTGCTCGGGTCCGCGGCGCAGTACGGGGACAGCGGATGGCAGGGCTACTGGAAGCAGCTCAAGGCCAACGGCGTCAAGGTCGTCGACGGCTGGGAGCAGGCCTACAACGAGGAGTTCTCCGGCTCGGCCGGCGGGAAGAAGGCGGGCGGCGACCGGCCGCTCGTCGTGTCGTACGCCTCCTCGCCGCCCGCCGAGGTCATCTACGCCGATCCGAAGCCGAGCACCGCGCCCACCGGCGTCGCGACCGGCACCTGTTTCCGGCAGATCGAGTTCGCGGGACTGCTGAGCAACGCCGGGAACACCAAGGGCGGCAAGGCGCTCATCGACTTCCTGGTCTCCAGGGAGTTCCAGGAGGACATGCCGCTGAACATGTTCGTGTACCCGGTGGTGAAGGGCGCGAGCGTGCCCGCCGAGTTCACGAAGTACGGGCCCGCCGCCCAGGATCCCGAGACCATGGCGCCCGACAAGATCGCCGCCAACCGTGACCAGTGGGTCAAGACGTGGACGTCACTCGTACTGAAGTAGCCCCGCACAAGGGCCGTTCGGGGAGCGCGGCGCGGCTCGGGCTGATGCTCGTGCCCGTCGCGTTCTTCGGCGTCTTCTTCGCCTGGCCGGTCGCCGCGATCGTCAGCCGCGGCCTGAAGGTCGACGGGGTCTGGCGGCTCGGGCGGATCGCCGACGTCCTCGGCCAGTCCGACATCCGGCACGTGCTCTGGTTCACCACCTGGCAGGCGCTCGCCTCCACCGCGCTCACCCTGCTGGCCGCGCTGCCCGCCGCCCATGTCTTCGCCCGCCTCGACTTCCCGGGCAAGCAGGTGCTGCGGGCCGTGGTGACGGTTCCCTTCGTGCTGCCGACGGTCGTGGTGGGGACCGCCTTCCTCGCGCTCGTCGGGCGCGGCGGGCTGCTGGACGAGTGGTGGGGGGTACGGCTCGACACCACCGTCTGGGCGATCCTGCTGGCGCACGTCTTCTTCAACTACGCGGTCGTCGTACGGACCGTGGGCGGGCTCTGGGCCCAGCTGGACCCCCGGCAGGAGGAGGCCGCCCGGATGCTCGGCGCCTCCCCGCTGGGCGCCTGGCGGAAGGTCACGCTGCCCGCGCTCGCGCCCGCCGTGGCCGCCGCCGCGCTGATGGTGTTCCTGTTCACCTTCACCTCCTTCGGCGTGGTGCAGATCCTCGGCGGGCCCACCTTCTCCACCCTCGAAGTGGAGATCTACCGGCAGACCTCCGAGATCTTCGACCTCTCCACGGCCGCCGTCCTGACGATCGTGCAGTTCGTGGCGGTCGGCGCGATCCTCGCCGTGCACGCGTGGACGGTACGGCGGCGGGAGAGCGCCCTGCGACTGGTGGACCCGTCGGTGACGGCACGCCGGCCGCGCGGGGCCGGGCAGTGGGCGCTGCTCGCCGGGGTCCTGGCCACCATCGCCGTGCTGCTCGTGCTGCCGCTGGCCGTGCTGGTGCGGCGGTCGCTGGACGGGGGGTTCGGGTACTACCGGGCGCTGGGCGACGCGGACGGCGGGACCTTCCTGGTCGCGCCGATCGAGTCGGTGGTCAATTCCCTGGAGTACGCGGTCGCGGCCACCGCCATCGCGGTGGTGATCGGCGGACTCGCCGCCGCCGCACTGGCCCGGCGGGACGCGGGGCGGCTGGTGCGGGGGTTCGACGCGCTGCTGATGCTGCCGCTCGGGGTGTCCGCGGTGACCGTCGGCTTCGGCTTCCTGATCGCGCTCGACAAGCCGCCGCTGGATCTGCGTCAGTCCTGGATCCTGGTCCCGCTCGCCCAGGCGCTGGTCGGCGTCCCCTTCGTCGTACGGACCATGCTGCCCGTGCTGCGGGCCGTGGACGAGCGGCTGCGGGAGGCGGCGGCCGTGCTCGGGGCCGCGCCGTGGCGGGTGTGGCGGGAGGTCGACCTGCCGATGGTGCGCCGGGCGCTGCTGATCGCGGCGGGGTTCGGGTTCGCCGTGTCGCTGGGGGAGTTCGGCGCGACGGTGTTCATCGCGCGGCCGGACAACCCGACCCTGCCGGTCGCCGTGGCCCGGCTGCTGTCCCGCCCCGGTGATCTCAACTACGGCCAGGCGATGGCCCTTTCCACGATTCTGATGGTGGTGTGCGCGGTGGCGCTGCTGGTCCTGGAGCGGCTGCGGACCGACCGGACGGGGGAGTTCTGATGCTGCTGACTCTCGACGCGGCCACCGTGCGGTTCGGTGGTCGGGCCGTGCTGGACGCCGTCGATCTCGAAGTCGCCCAGCAGGAGGTGGTGTGCGTGCTCGGGCCGAGCGGAAGCGGCAAGTCGACGCTGCTGCGGGCGGTGGCCGGGCTGCAACCGCTGGGCTCCGGGCGGGTGCTGCTCGACGGGCACGACCAGGCTCGGGTGCCCGCGCATCGGCGGGGGGTCGGGCTGATGTTCCAGGACCACCAGCTGTTCCCGCAGCGGGACGTGGGCGGGAACGTGGCCTTCGGGCTCCGGATGCGCGGCGAAGGGAAAGCACAACAGGCCGAGCGGGTCGGTGAGTTGCTGGAGCTGGTGGGGCTTCCGGGTGCGGCCCGCCGGGCCGTCGCCGGGCTCTCCGGCGGGGAGCAGCAGCGGGTGGCGCTCGCCCGGGCGCTGGCGCCCCGGCCCCGGCTGCTGATGCTCGACGAACCCCTCGGGCAGCTCGACCGCTCGCTGCGGGAGCGGCTCGTGGTCGAACTCCGGGAGCTGTTCGGGCGGTTGGGCACCACCGTGCTCGCCGTGACGCACGACCAGGGCGAGGCGTTCGCGCTGGCCGACCGGGTGGTGGTGATGCGGGACGGGCGGATCGCCCAGTCCGGCACGCCCCTCGACGTCTGGCAGCGGCCCGCGGACGAGTTCGTGGCCCGCTTCCTCGGCTTCGACAACGTGGTCCCGGCGACCGTCGAGGGAACGGTCGCGGTGACGCCGTGGGGGAAGGTGCCGGTGCCCGAGGGCTCCGGGCAGGGGACGCGGACCCTGCTCGTACGGCCGGCCGGCGTACGGCTGGTCGCCGCCGACGCGGGGCTGCCCTGCACGGTGGCCGCGCGCACCTTCCAGGGCACCCATGTCACCGTCCACCTCCAGCCCCGGGACGGCGGCGGCCCCCGTCTGGCGGCGGCCTGCGCGCTGCGGGAGGCACCCGAGGCCGGGGACGCGGTGGGCGTCGAGTTCGACGCGGCGGAGACCGTCGTACTGGACTGACCGCGTGCGCGGGTACGGCCGAGGCCCGTCCCCCGGGGATACGGGGACGGGCCTCGACGATGTACGAGTGTGAGGTGCGTCAGTTGGCGCTGTGCGCGCCACGACGGCGCATGCCGAACCAGACCGCGCCACCGCCGACCGCCACGAGCGCGGCGGCGATACCGGCGATCAGGCCGGTGTTGGAGTTGGCACCGGTCTCGGCGAGGTTCGACTCACCGACGGCCGGGGACGGGGCGTTGTCCGACGTGGACGCCGGGGCGGTGCTGCTGCTGTCCGTGGCCGACGGGGTCGGGGAGTCCGACTCGGCCGGGGTGGACTCGGACTCCGACGGCGACGGGGTGGCCGACTCCGACGGGGAGGGGCTGGCGCTGTCGTCGGACTTGCACGCCGTCGACGGGGTCGTCAGGTTCGGCGTGATGTCCGTGTCGATCTGGGTCTTGCCACTGTCGACCTTGACGTGGACGCGATACGTCGCGTCGGGCGCCCAGTCCTCGGAGAAGGTGACCTGCGTACCCTTCGCGGAGCCCTTGACGGTCTGCTCGTCGCCGACCTGCTTGGCGTCGGCGCCGTTGGTCTCCAGGAAGACAGTGATGGTGGCCGGCGTACCAGTGGCGTCCTGATCGGTCACCGTGATGACACCGTTGGAGCCGTCGCAGGTGGCTTCGGCGGAGAACTCTTTGATGTTGCACGCGAGAGCGCTGCTGGAGAAGCTCAGAACCAGCGCGGCCGACGCGGAGGCAACACCCAGGATGCGCACGGAACGACGCGCGCTGCGGCGGGATATGGACACGTTTGTCCTTACTGAGTGCATAACTGCGGGGGGTAGTGGGGGGAGTTGACGCAACGGTGAGGTGAGGCATCAGCATCCCCGGGAGGCTCACAGGTCTATAAGCGCTCCATAAGTAGTGTCAATGCATATGCGGTCCACGTGCGTTGACTTTGCCCGCTTATTAATCACCGAGGCGTTTCAGTGCCTGTGAAGCTTGCTCGATCCGGTCAACGAGGGCGATACGGGACGCCATCGCGCGCTCCCCGGCGAGCGAGGTCAGCAGCTGCCAGGCCGGCAGCTTCTCGCTCCAGTGCGCCTCGTTCACGAGCACCATCGGGGTCGGCTCGCCCCGTGACTCGTAGTAGTTGGGCGTCGCGTTGTCGAAGATCTCCTGTACGGTCCCGGCGGCACCCGGCAGGAACACCACACCGGCGTTGGAACGGGCCAGCAGGCCGTCCTCGCGGGTGGCGTTGGCGAAGTACTTCGCGATGTGCGCGGCGAAGGCGTTCGGCGGCTCGTGGCCGTAGAACCAGGTGGGGATGCCGACCGACGGGCCGCCGTCCGGCCAGCGCTCGCGGACCTCGAAGGCGGCGCGCGCCCAGTCGGTGACCGACGGCCGGAACGACGGCGCCTTGGCGAGGAGTTCCAGGGCCTCGTCGAGCATCACGTCGTCGAAGGGCGCCGCGTACGCGCCGAGGTTCGCCGCCTCCATCGCGCCCGGCCCGCCGCCGGTCGCCACCGTGAAGCCGGCCCGCGCCAGCTCCCGGCCGAGCCGGGCGGCACCGGCGTACTCTGCTGTGCCGCGGGCCATCGCGTGCCCGCCCATCACGCCCACCACCCGGGCGCCGACGAGGAGTTCGTCCAGGGCGTCGGAGACCGCGTCGTCGTGGATCGAGCGCAGCATCGAGCCGAATATGTCGCCGTCCGCCCTGGTCTGCTCGAACCAGGCGTACGAACGGGCGTCCGGGGTCGCCTCGTAGCCCGCGTCGAGCGACTCGAACAGCTCGCCGGGCGTGTAGACGAAGGCGCGGTAGGGGTCGAAGGGGAGGTCCGGGACCGGCGGGAACACCAGGGCGCCGGACGCGCCGACCCGGGCGGCGGCCTCGGCGGACATCGGGCAGCCGAGGAAGACGGCACCGGTGGTGTCGGTGGCCAGCAGGGCGTCCGTACGGTCCGTCAGATCGACGGCCTGGAGCCGGTACCGGGCAAGCGTCCCGTGCGCGGCGACGACCTCGTCGAACTCGGCGAGGGACTCGATCTCACGGTCACGGGCGGCGCGGTGCGGCTGCGCGGGCCGGGACTGGGCGGGATGCGGCGGGGCGGGGCGCTGGGCGGGTGTCGGAGGCACCCGCCCACTCTAGGCGTCAGCCCTGGACCGCCGCCGGGTCCATCCACACGATCTCCCAGGAGTGGCCGTCGAGGTCCTCGAAGGAACGGCCGTACATGAAACCCTGGTCCTGGATGTCGTCGTTCGCCGTGCCGCCGGCCGAGACCGCCTTCGCCACCAGCTCGTCGACCTTCTCGCGGCTCTCCGCGCTCAGGCAGAGCAGTACCTCGCTGGTCTTCGTCGAGTCGGCGATCTCCTTCTTCGTGAAGTCGGCGTAGCGCTGCTTGCTGAGCAGCATCGCGATGATCGTGTCGCTGATCACGACACAGGAGCAGTCGTCGCCGCTGAACCGGGGGTTGATCGAATAGCCCAGCTCCGTGAAGAACTTCCGGGACGCGGCGACGTCGTCGGTGGCCAGGTTCACGAAGATCATCTGCTGGTACATGTGGGGTCTCTCCCTCGGGTGTCGTGCCGTTCGCGGGGATAGACCGGGGGACCCGGCGAAAGTCATCGCCGGGTCCGGACCCGTTCGGGTCCGGATCTGTTCGTACGGCCTTTCAGCGTGCGAGCGGGAGTGCGGCGAGCTCGGCGATCAGGAGGGTGAGGGGGCCGAAGAAGGTGAGCAGGGCGCCGGCGCGCAGGGCCGCCGCGCCGCGCAGCACGGTCGCCGGGGCGCCCAGGCGGACCAGGGCCGCGGTGGTGTCGGCACGGGACTCGCGGGCCTCCACGGCGGCGGTGAGGAGGGTGGCGACCGTGCAGCCGGTCACCAGCAGGCCGCCGAGAGTCGTGAGGGGGCCGAAGGCGGGGGCGCCGCCGTCGTCGCCGGAGAGGGCGGTGGCCGCGAAGGCCGCCGACGCCACCGCGCAGACCACGCCGAGGGGGCGGCCGAGGCGGGTGGCCTCCGTCATCAGAACGCGGCCGGCGAGGAGGCGGCGGGCGCCGGGGCGGACGGACTGGAGGAGGCGGCCGCAGAGGTGGGTGAGGCCGGGGGCGGCGAGGATCAGGCCGAGGGCGGTGAGGGACCAGCCGGCGAGGACGCCGACGGGGCCTACGGCGAGGCCGCCGGGGAGGGCGGTGCGGGGGGTGGTCTCGGTGAGGCCGGCGTAGGACTCCACGGCGAGGCCTGCGGCGAGGACGGCGACGCCCCAGGGGAGGTCGGGTGCCGGGGTGCCGTGTGCTGGGGCCGGGGTGGGCGGGGTGTCGCTTGGCGGCGCTTGGAGGGTGCCGTCTGCGGAGGCTGGGGCGGGCGGGGTGTCGCTTGCCGGCGCTGGCAGGGTGCCTCCCCCAGAGGGGGGACCCCCAGCGCCCACCCGTGCCGCCCCAGCGGCACGACTGCCCGCGGGCTGAACGGGTTGAACGGGGGGCTCGGTGTCGTCTGCGGGCTGGGTGTGGGGAGCAGGGCCGCGGAAGAAGCGGGCGCCGAAGCGGCCGTAGGTGCCGAAGGATTCGGGCTTCGCTGTTCTGCTGTAGGCGCCGAAGCGGCCGTAGATGCGGGACCGGGTGGCGGGGTGGGGCAGGTCGCGGGGGCGGAGGGTCAGTGCGACCGTCGCGGAGGCGAGGAGCGGGGGGATGGTCAGGAGGGTCAGGGCCGCGGGGACGGGCAGGGACCTGTTCGCCGCCAGGAAGTCCTTCGCCGCGCCGTCGAACGGCATGCCCGTGAGGTCGCCGCGCAGGTGGAGGAAGACCAGGAGGGCCAGCAGGGAGCCCAGGGTGCAGGCGAGGGCCGTGTTGAGGGCGGCGATCGCCATCAGGCGGGCCGGGCCCAGGCCGATGGCCGACAGTCCGGTGCGCGGCCTGGCGCCGGGGTCGGTGCGGGCCACCGCGACCGCGAGGTACACCGTGGTGGCGAGCGGGATCGCGCACCAGGACAGGCGCAGGAGCGCCGCCGTGGAGTGGCTCGGGTGGGTCAGCGCGTAGCCGAGGGCGGAGAGGAGGAGGAAGCCCGTGCCCGCCGCCGCGGCGGCCACCAGGAGGCGGCGCAGGTGGACGGCCGGGCGGGCGGCGCGGGTCAGACGGAGAGCGAGCACTCGGCCCGGCCTTCCGCTTCGGGGACCGGCGGGAGGTGGACCGTGTGCACCCGGCGGCCGTCGAGGAGCGTGACCTTGCGGTCGGCGAGGGCCGCCGTCTCCGCGTCGTGCGTGGCGAGGACCACCGTGATGCCGTGCGAGCGGGCCGCCGTGGTGAGCGTGCGCAGCACGTGGGCGCGGTCGGCGCGGTGCAGCGGTGCCGTCGGCTCGTCCGCGAAGAGGACCGTGGGCGCGGGGGCGAGGGCGCGGGCGATGGAGACGCGCTGGCGTTCGGCCTGCTGGAGCTCGGCCGGGTGCTTGCGGGCCTTGTCACCGACGTCGAGGCGCTCCAGCCACTCCAGCGCGGCCACCTTGGCCCGGCGCCTGCTGGTGCCGCGCAGCATCAGGGGCAGCGCGGTGTTCTCCCAGACGTTCAGCTCGGGGACGAGCGTCGGGGCCGGGTCGATCCAGCCGAAGCGGTCGCGCCGCAGCCGTTCACGGGCGAACGGGCCCATCCGGTGCACGGCCTTGCTGTTGAACCAGACCTCGCCGCCCTGCGCCGGGACCAGGCCGGCCAGGCATCTCAGCAGCGTCGTCTTGCCGCTGCCGCGCGGACCGCTCACGGCGAGGATCTCGCCCTCCCGCACACCGAGCGAGATGCCCGTGATCCCGGGTGAGCCGTCCTGGTGGCGGAAGTGCAGGGAGCGTGCCCACAGCACGTCGTTGTCCGGCGGGGCCTCCATGGGCGTACACCTCGGTTCTGATCCGTTTTGCCGTGCCTTCCCACGTCCGGGGGAACGAAGGCTGGGCCGATCGGTCACGTGCACGCTAGGCAGGTCGGGGGCGGAGCCCGGACAGCACACGGCCCCGGGCCGTCGTTCTCACTCGAACGGACGGCGCCGGGGCCGGGGCTGAATCAGACCGCTGGGCTGATGATCAGAGCTTCGTCCACGCCTCCGAGAGGGTGGCGCGCAGGATCTGCTCGATCTCGTCGAAGGTCTCCTGGTTGGAGATCAGCGGCGGGGCGAGCTGGACGACCGGGTCGCCGCGGTCGTCGGCACGGCAGTACAGGCCGTTCTCGAACAGGGCCTTGGAGAGGTAGCCGTACAGGACGCGCTCGGTCTCCTCGTCGTTGAAGGACTCCTTCGTGGCCTTGTCCTTGACGAGCTCGATGCCGTAGAAGAAGCCGTTGCCGCGGACGTCGCCGACGATCGGCAGGTCGTGCAGCTTCTGCAGGGTGGAGAGAAAGGCGCCCTCGTTGTCCAGGACGTGCTGGTTGAGGTTCTCCCGCTCGAACAGGTCGAGGTTGGCGAGGCCGACCGCCGCGGAGACCGGGTGGCCGCCGAAGGTGTAGCCGTGCAGGAAGGTGTTGTCGCCCTTGTAGAACGGCTCGGCGAGCTTGTCGGAGATGATGCAGGCGCCGATCGGGGAGTAGCCCGAGGTCATGCCCTTGGCGCAGGTGATCATGTCCGGGACGTAGCCGAACTTGTCGCAGGCGAACATCGTGCCCAGGCGGCCGAAGGCGCAGATGACCTCGTCGGAGACGAGCAGCACGTCGTACTGGTCGCAGATCTCGCGGACCCGCTGGAAGTAGCCGGGCGGGGGCGGGAAGCAGCCGCCCGCGTTCTGGACCGGCTCCAGGAAGACCGCGGCGACGGTGTCGGGGCCCTCGAAGAGGATCTGCTGCTCGATCTGGTCGGCGGCCCAGCGGCCGAAGGCCTCCGGGTCGTCGCCGAAGATCGGGGCGCGGTAGATGTTGGTGTTCGGCACCTTGTGCGCGCCGGGGACCAGCGGCTCGAAGGGGGCCTTGAGGCCCGGCAGGCCGGTGATGGACAGGGCGCCCTGCGGGGTGCCGTGGTAGGCGACCGCGCGGGAGATGACCTTGTACTTGGTGGGCTTGCCGACCAGCTTGAAGTACTGCTTGGCGAGCTTCCAGGCGGTCTCGACGGCCTCGCCGCCGCCGGTGGTGAAGAAGACCTTGTTCAGGTCGCCCGGGGCGTGGTCGGCGAGGCGCTCGGCCAGCTCGACGGCCTTCGGGTGGGCGTACGACCACACCGGGAAGAACGCCAGCTCCTGGGCCTGCTTGAAGGCGGTCTCGGCGAGCTCCGTGCGGCCGTGACCGGCCTGGACCACGAACAGACCGGCGAGACCGTCGAGGTAGCGCTTGCCCTTGTCGTCGTAGATGTAGGTGCCCTCGCCCCGGACGATGGTCGGGACGGGGGAGTTCTCGTACGAGGACATGCGGGTGAAGTGCATCCACAGGTGGTCGTACGCGGTGCGGCTGAGGTCCTTCTGGGTCACGGTTATCGGGTTCCCCACATGTAGGTCTGCTTCTTCAGCTTCAGATAGACGAAGCTTTCGGTGGAGCGCACGCCGGGCAGCGCCCGGATGCGTTTGTTGATGACGTCCAGCAGGTGGTCGTCGTCCTCGCAGACGATCTCCGCGAGGATGTCGAACGAGCCCGCGGTCATCACCACGTACTCGACTTCCGACATGGCCGTCAGTGCGTCGGCTATCGACTCGACATCACCCTCGACGTTGACGCCGACCATCGCCTGCCGGCGGAAGCCCACGGTGAGCGGGTCCGTGACGGCGACGATCTGCATCACGCCCTGGTCCAGCAGCTTCTGGACGCGCTGGCGCACGGCCGCCTCGGACAGGCCCACGGCCTTGCCGATCGCGGCGTACGGACGGCGGCCGTCCTCCTGGAGCTGCTGGATGATGGCGAGGGAAACGGCGTCCAACTGGGGGGTGCCGTTCCTGGACTCGCGGGACGAGTCCCTCTGGTCTGCGCTTCGACTGGCCACGACCTCACTGTGCACGACGTCTCGACGGTTCCGCAAGGCCGCATCGATGAAATTCGTTGTTTGAGGTGTCGTGGATTGCGGATTTCGCAGACGTGGCGGCCGTGGGGGTGTTGAAAACGTGGGATCTCGGATTACTGTGGGTGTCTCAGTGAATGGACACCCGAACTTGGAGGGCCGGCAGTGAGCACCGAGCTGCGTCGTCTGCGCAATTACATCGACGGTGAGTTCCGGGACGCCGCCGACGGGCGGACCACCGAGGTGGTCAACCCCGCGACCGGCGAGGCGTACGCGACGGCCCCGCTGTCCGGGGCGGCGGACGTCGACGCCGCGATGGCGGCCGCGGCCGCGGCCTTCCCGGGCTGGCGCGACACCACGCCCGCCGAGCGGCAGAAGGCCCTGCTGAAGATCGCGGACGCGTTCGAGGAGCGGGCCGAGGAACTCATCGCGGCGGAGGTGGAGAACACCGGCAAGCCGACCGGGCTCACCCGCTCCGAGGAGATCCCGCCGATGGTCGACCAGATCCGGTTCTTCGCGGGCGCGGCCCGGATGCTGGAGGGCCGGTCGGCCGGCGAGTACATGGAGGGGATGACCTCCATCATCCGCCGCGAGCCGGTCGGCGTCTGCGCGCAGGTCGCGCCGTGGAACTACCCGATGATGATGGCCGTGTGGAAGTTCGCCCCGGCGATCGCCGCGGGCAACACGGTGGTCCTGAAGCCGTCGGACACCACCCCGGCGTCGACCGTCCTGATCGCGGACATCGTCGGCGGGATCCTGCCGAAGGGCGTCTTCAACGTCGTCACCGGCGACCGCGAGACCGGTCGGCAGATGGTCGAGCACCCGACCCCGGCGATGGCCTCCATCACCGGTTCCGTGCGGGCCGGCATCTCGGTCGCCGAGTCGGCGGCCAAGGACGTCAAGCGGGTCCACCTGGAGCTGGGCGGCAAGGCGCCGGTCGTCGTCTTCGAGGACACGGACATCGCCAAGGCCGTCGAGGACATCTCCGTCGCGGGCTTCTTCAACGCCGGGCAGGACTGTACGGCGGCGACGCGGGTGCTGGTGCAGGAGTCGATCCACGACGAGTTCGTCGCGGCGCTCGCCAAGGCCGCCGCCGAGACGAAGACGGGCCAGCCGGACGACGAGGACGTGCTGTACGGGCCGCTGAACAACCCGAACCAGCTCAAGCAGGTCGCCGGCTTCATCGAGCGGCTGCCCGCCCACGCCAAGGTCGAGACCGGCGGGCAGCGGGTCGGTGACAAGGGGTACTTCTACGCGCCGACCGTCGTCTCCGGCCTCAAGCAGGACGACGAGATCATCCAGAACGAGGTCTTCGGACCGGTCATCACCGTCCAGTCCTTCACGGACGAGGACCAGGCCGTGGAGTGGGCCAACGGCGTCGAGTACGCCCTCGCGTCCTCGGTGTGGACCAAGGACCACGGGCGCGCCATGCGGATGTCCAAGCGGCTGGACTTCGGCTGCGTGTGGATCAACACGCACATTCCGCTGGTCGCGGAGATGCCGCACGGCGGGTTCAAGAAGTCCGGGTACGGCAAGGACCTGTCGGCGTACGGGTTCGACGACTACACGCGGATCAAGCACGTGATGACGTCGCTGGAGGGCTGAGTTCGGCCGCGGGTGCGTGGGGGGCTGGTCGCGCCCACGCGGCGGAAGCCGCAAATCGCGATGCAGCCCCGCGCCCCTTTCGGGGCGTTGCTCCTTGCCGGGGTCGCGAAGTAACACCGTGTTGACCTAGGTCATCGACAAGGTGTCCGGTCCGTGTCAAGCGGCTCGACGCAGCGTCGATTGCCCGGCAACCGGCGGGCGCGACATCCTTCAGGTGTGCCCCAGATCTCTGCTCAGACGCCCGCGCTCTCCCGTCGCTCCCTGCTGCGCGCGCTCGGCGGCACCGCCGCGCTCGGCGCGCTGGCCGGCTGCGGGGTGCCCGCCGCCTACGTCAAGGCCGGCGACCGCGCCGTCACCGACGCGTCCGCCACGGACCACAGGCTGGTCTTCGCGAACTGGCCGCTCTACATCGACGTGGACGACGACAACCCGAACAAGCGGCCCACCCTCGACGCCTTCGAGAAGCGCACCGGGATCTCCGTCGACTACATCGAGGAGATCAACGACAACGACGAGTTCTTCGGCAAGATCAGCCCCGCGCTGATGAACCACCAGTCCACCGGCCGGGACCTGATCGTCATCAGCGACTGGATGTGCGCGCGGTTCGTCCGTCTGGGCTGGGTCCAGAAGATGGACCGCGCCCAGCAGCCGAACGTGGCGAAGTACCTGGACCCGCTGCTCCGCTCGCCCGCCTTCGACCCGGGCCGCCTCTACACCGTGCCGTGGCAGTCGGGCATCACCGGCATCGCGTACAACCGCAGGAAGCTCGGCCGCGAGATCCGGCACGTCAAGGACCTGTGGGCGAGCGACCTCAAGGGCCGGGTGACCCTGCTCTCCGGCCTCGACGAGGCGTTCGCGCTGCTCATGCAGGGCAACGGCGTGGACATCACCAAGTGGACGGCCGACGACTTCCACAACGTCTGCGACGGGGTGCAGCAGCAGGTGGACCGGGACCAGATCCGCCGCTTCACCGGCAACGACTACACCAAGGACCTGGTCAGCGGGGATGTCCTGGCCTGCCAGGCCTACTCCGGCGACGTCATCCAGCTCCAGGCCGACAACCCCGACATCCGCTTCCTCGTCCCCGAGGAGGGCGCGGAACTCTGGTCGGACTCCCTGATGATCCCGGACCGGGCCGACCACAAGGCCAACGCCGAACGCCTCGTCGACTACTACTACGACCCCCAGGTGGCCGCCGAACTGGCCGCCTGGGTCAACTACGTCTGCCCCGTCCCGGCCGCCCAGCAGGTCCTCGCCGACTCCAAGGACAAGGACACCGCCGCCCTCGCCGACAACCCCCTGATCTTCCCGAACACGGCCATGCGCAAGCGCCTCGCCATCGCCCGCGACATCACGTCGACGGAACGCGTCGAGTTCGCCAAGCGGTGGAACCAGATCGTGGGGCTGTAGAGGGCGGACAGTCGGCTTGTGACGAGGATTGCTGGTTGGCACAAAAGAGGGATAGGTGGCACTGGAGGGAGTGTGCCCGGGCTCACTCGGAACGGGGCAGGACGTTGCGGCGTACCGCTCAGGCCGCGAGGAACCGGAGCTGCTCGACGACTTCACCGTCCTCCCGCAGGGTGAAGGTGGCCGAACGCCTGCCCACCTCGCTGCCTCGGACGACGACACTCCAGCCGGGCCGTACGTCGACCGACACCTGCAGCAGGTGGTTGTCAGGGCTGGTGATCGTGATGAACGGGTCTTCGTCGGCGTACGGGTCCGGCTCACCCTCGGTCAGCGCTCGACCGAACCAGTACTCCTCGACCATCTTCCCCCCGCGGTGGTGGTGGACGGCTGCCGTGGACGTGGCGTCGGGGCCGAAGCCGACCTGGTGGACGACGGACGCGGTCCATTCCCCTTCGGCTACCGGCGGGGTGTGCTGCCGGATCAGCATGTCGGGGAATTCCTTGATCACGCTCTGCATGTCGGCGATGTGCTTCTCGACGCCGGTGGTCGCCACTCCCATCATTTCCACGTAGACATCCGGCGAGTGGTAGTGCTCGTGCACGTCCCACTTGCGGTTGTTCCAGCCGGCGAAGTCCACCAGGAAGAACTGGATGCAGTTGTCCCGCTCCAGTTCGTATCCGTCGCCCTGAGGCCGCTGGTCCACCGATTCCATTACCTTCTCACCCTCACTCGGAACAGCTTCGCCCGTCGGATTCAGACGGTCTTGACGGTGCCGCCGTCGATGATGTGGTCGGCGCCGGTGATGTTTCCGGCCGCGTCGGACAGCAGGAACGCGATCAGGGCTGCCACTTCCTCGGGCTCGGCCATGCGGCCGGTCGTGACGTTCTGTGCCTTCGGCAGCTGACCGACGAACTCGGCAAGGCTCATGCCGGACGCGGCGGCCAACTCGCTGAGCGTGCCGTCGGGGTCCTGGTAGATGGAGGTGTTGACCAGCCCGGGGGAGATGGTGTTCACCCGTACACCCTGGGGACCGAACTCCTCGGACAGCGCCTTGCCGATCGCGGTGACCGCCGCCTTGGCCGAGCTGATGGCGGGCGGGAAGCCTCCGGACATCAGGGCCATGATGGACGAGACGTTGACGATCGCTCCCCGGCGCTCGATCAGGCTGGGCAGGGCCGCCCGGGTGGCACGGACGGTGCTGAGCACGTTCATGTCGAACGCGCTGGTCCACTCGGACTCGGCGACATCGAGGAAGCCGACGGTCGCCCCGTCCCCGCCGCCCACGTTGTTCACCAGCAGATCGATGCCGCCGAGCTCGGCCACCGCGCCGTCGATGAGAGCGGAGACCCCTTCCGCGGTGCCCAGGTCGGCTGCCACCGCGTGCGCACCGGTCTCCTTCAGCTCGGGCGTGACGGTACGGGCGGCGCCCACGACACGGACGCCCTCGCCGATCAGGGTCCGGACGGTGGCCAGTCCGATGCCCCGGCTGGCGCCGGTGACGACGGCGGTCTTGTTGGTCAGGTTGAGGTTCATGACACTCCAATTTCTCGAACTGTGGATACACAGGGGGGATGGCGAGCAGGCGGGGCGCCAGGCGGCCCGCCGACGGCGCTGATGGGGGTCGGTGATCGAGGGCGGGGTGGCGTTGTAGGTGTCGGCGGGGTTGATGTCGGTGCCGGGCGGGACGATCGCGTCGACGGCATCCAGGACGTCGTCGGTGAGCACGATGTCGGAGGCCTCGATCGAGTCCCGCAGTTGCTGGGGCGTACGGGGGCCGATGATCACCGAGGTGACGGCCGGGTGCGCGCGGACGAAGGCGTGGGCCAGCTGTGGCAGCGTGAGGCCGGCCTGGTCGGCGACCTTGGACAGGGCGTCGACGATCTCGGCGCGGCGGGCGTTGGCCGGGTTGGTGGTGTCGAACATCGGCGGGTTGAGCTTGGCGCGGTGGGCGTCGGCGACGTCCCGGCCGCTGAGCCAGCCATGGGCGAGCGGGCTGTAGCTGAGCACGCCCAGGTTGTAGCGCTGCGCGGTGGGAAGGACTGCGGTCTCCACCGAGCGGTTGACGACGGAGTACGGCGGCTGTTCGGTCAGGAAACGGGCGTGGCCGTGCCGCTCGGCGACCCTCCCCCAGTTCTCGGCTTCGCTCGAACCGGGGGCACCCCCATCGCTTCCACGATCTTCTCGGCGGGGAACGTCGAGTGCCCGAAGGCGCGGATGAGGCCCGCTCGTTGCAGGTCGGTGAGGGCGCCGAGAGTTTCGTCGAGGCCCGTGTTCCAGTCGTGGCGGTGCAGTTGATAGAGGTCGACGTGGTCGGTGCGCAGCCGGCGCAGGCTGGCTTCCAGCGCGCGGCGGATCCAGCGCGGGGAGGCGCCCTGGCGGTTGGGGTGGTCGGCGCCGGGCAGGCCGAACTTGGTGGCCAGGACGACCTGGTCGCGGCGCCCCTGGAGCGCCTCGGCCACGATCTCCTCGCTCTCGCCGGCGCCGTAGACGTCGGCGGTGTCGATGAAGCCGATGCCGGCGTCGACGGCGTCGCGGAGCATCCGGACGGTTTCGGCGCGGTCGGTGTTGCCCCAGCCGCCGAAGTTCATGGTGCCCAGGGCGAGGGTGCTGACCGACATACCGGTCGCACCGAGATATCTGCGTTGCATGAATGCCAGACCTTTCAAGTGCGGGACTGAACTGGTCCTTCGGAGATCGGTGGACCCCAGGGCCCAGGTACGGCCGGCACGGAGCAGACCGTGGGAGAGCTGACGGAGCTCGGCCGCCCTGGACCCGACGACGACTCGACGGCACTGCGAGTCAGCCGTGTTCAGCCCGTGGGGCGCTTCAGTCGCGGATGGTCAGGCCGCCGTCGACCGCCCAGGCCTGCCCGTTGACCCACTCCGCGTCGTCGGACAGCAGGAAGGCGGCGGCCGCGGCCACATCCGCGGGCTTGCCCAGTCGCGGACTACGCATCGTGGACAGAATCCGGGCCTGCTACTCCTCGCCGATCTGCTCCTTCGCGATTTCGGTCAGGGTCACGCCGACCCCGAGGGTGTTGGCGCGGATGTTCTGCTTGCCCCACGCGGAGGCGACGTGCCGGGCCAGCGAGTTGATGGCGGCCTTGGACGCCCCGTAGGCCGGGCGCTCGGGCTCACCGATCCAGGCCGCGCCCGCCGAGGTGTTGAGGATCGCCCCGCCGCCCTGCTGCAGCAGGTGGGGGATGACCTCACGGATGGCGATGGCGTAGCCGAACAGGTTCACCTCGAAGGTGCGCCGCCACACGGCCACATCCATGTCCAGCAGGTTCTTGTCCCGGGCCAGGTGCTGGGCCGAGAGCTCGGCGCCGACGTTGAACAGCCCGTCGATCCCGCCGAACTCGGTGGCGGCGGTGTCGATGAGCGCCTTGATCGAGTCCTCGTCGGCCAGGTCGAACTTCACCGCGATCGCCTTGCCGCCGGCCTCGTTCAGGCGCTTGGCCAGCATTTGCCCGGCATCGAGGTCCCTGCCACCGATGACGACCGAGGCACCCTCCTCGGAGAGCCGCTCGGCCGTTGCCGCCCCGATCCCGGCGGTGGCCCCGGCGATGACGATCCGCTTGCCCTTCAAACCCTTCATGTCCCTCTCCCTCTGCTCTGTGGCCTGTGCACCGCTTCCTGGTCGGTCCACGGCATGGATGAGGCCGTTGTCCGTCGCGGTGACGTTCCGGGCTTCACGTTAAACCACATCTGTTGGTTTACCGACAGGCGATGGAAAACCGACATGTGTTGTCTTTTGGGGGTGGGGCACGGTAAGCTACGGAGGATGTCCATGACCAAGAGCAGCAGCGCCCAGCCAGGCGACCGACGCGTACGGCGCACTCGGGCGGCCCTGCAGCGCGCCCTGATCGACCTCGTTGAGGAGCGCGACCTCTCACAGATCAGCGTCGCCGACGTCGTCGACCGGGCCGAGGTGAACCGCTCGACGTTCTACGCCCACTACCAGGACGTGCACGAACTGGCCGAGACCGCCTGCACCTCGATGATCGACGACCTGATCGGGGTGGTCCTCGCCATCGACCCGGCCCGCGCGAACCCGTCGACCCCCGCGCAGAACCCGGAGGACCCCGACCCGCCACTGACGGCCTTCTTCGCGCACTTCGCCGAACACGCCGGCCTCTACCGCAGCTTGCTCGGACCGACGGGAAGCGCCCGCGTCATCGAGCACGTACGGCTGCGCACCATGGCGGCCGCCCACACCGCCCGGCAGATTCCCGCCACGGACGACACCCCGACGCCGAACCCGGCGGACGCGGCGGACGCGTCCGGGATCCCGCACGACGTACCCGCGGCATTCGTGGCCGGCGCGCTCATCGGCGTGGCCACCGACTGGCTGCAGCGCGGATGCCCGCGAACGCCGACCGAGATGACGATCGCGACCAAGCCACTCCTGCTCGCCCTGTCGACCGGGACCGCCGCGCCGGCCACTTCGTAATACCGGCAACCAGCGCCCAGGGCGGCCTCGCACCCGTCGGGCACGCCCTCTCTTGCGTCCGACCGCGGCGACCGCCGCCCGGGAGCCGTACCGAAGGCTGAACGGCGCTTCACTTGTGATCGTCGGCGCTGGAGGAAGGCGAAGTCGTGCTTCAAGGAGACGAAGTGGTGCGGGTGCTCCTGACGGCGGTCGCGACCCTGGAAGATCTCGTCAGGGTCGGATCCGACTCACGGTTTGCGTTGAGCACTCTGGAAGAGATCGCCTTTGAACTCGGCAAGATGGATTCAGGGGAAGGCCGGCGGTTCATCGAGGTGCTGGACCGTGTCGCTGCTGCGGAGCCGGCCCGTGCTGCCTGGATCCGGGACGTTCCGAGTGCACTGGGCCTTGAGCACGTTTGATCAGACAGACTGCCAGTCAGCTGCATCCGGATATGCCCGGGCGTCGCCGTGAATTCCTGTGAAATGAATCCGCTTGGATGTACCGGAGTAATGGAGGCATAACCTCTGTCAATCGCCCATGCCCTCGCCGGCAAGCAGGCTGAGGGCGGTGACGAAGTCCTCCAGGTCGGCCGCGAGCGGAGTGCCGTTGTCCCAGACGGCCTCGTAGGCGATCTCCACCGGAGCCCCGGCCCGGACGAGGGGACGGGAGCCGCCGTGGTCGTGTGTGATCTTGGACTGGGGCAGGAGCGCGGCGCCCACGCCCATCCGTGCCCACTCGTCCAGCACCCGGTAGTTGGAGGCCTCGCCGGGATAGGTCCGCAAGGGCAGGTCGTGGTCACGGAAGAGCTCGGTGGTGAAGGTGGTCAGTCCGCAGCTGTCCGGTACGAGGATGTAGGCGGCGTCGGCCGCGGCCTGCAGCTCGATCGGGGTCTCGGTCCGGGAGTCGGCCGGGTCGATCACGACGACCGGTTCGCGGGCGATGACGCGATGCCGGAACGTGGGCATGGCCTGTACCGCCGGCACGAGGAGGATGTCCAGGCTCCCTGCCTTGAGGTCCTCGCGAAGGTGTGTGAGGTCCGCCTCGCGCAGGACCAGGTCGTGCGGAGGCTCCAGGTTGCGCGCGGCATCGAAGGCCCGGCGGGTTTCCCGCCAGTTGGCCGGTGCGTTCGGAGATGTCCTGGCCCACGCAGAAGCCGGCGATGTGGTCGAAGGCCTTGTCGGCGGGGATGTCGCGGCCGCCCAGGGCGAGCACGACCACGAGTTCGATCTCCCAGTCGCAGGTGGCGGTCGGCAGCGGGATGTCCTCGGCCGGTCCTGCGAGGGAGGACGGGAACTTGGTGAAGACCAGCGGGGAGTCGGGGATTCCGAGGCCCGTCTCGGCGCCGTGTTCCCGGTAGTTGAGGCCTACGGCGAAGATCTGGCCCGGTGCGGTGACCGGAGGCCCGAGGCGGGTCGCGTCCGCCACCAGGTCGGCCAGTGTGGTGGAGGGGTCCACTGCGGGGCGGGCGGTGGCGAGCCAGTCGCGGATCTCGGGGATCCGGGTCAGGGCCGCGTCGGGATGCGCCGGAAAGCGGCCTCGGGACGCGGCTGCCAGGTCGATGACGCCGTCGGCCGTGACGACGACGGCACGTCCGTCCAGGTTGGCGAGTCTCATGGCGGCTCAGTCCTCGACCTTCACCGGGGGCTCGGTGTCGCTGAGCAGCTCGCGCAGCTGCTCGTCGGAAGCGGTGGCGAGGAACGCGTAGATGTCGTCGGGGAAGTTGATGTGCGGCTTGGCGCGGTCCAGCGCGGGCTGCGGCAGCGCCTGGGGCGGACGCACGTAGTCGGCCGGCTGCCGGTAACGGGCGAGTTCCGCCTCGTCGATACCGGCCAGGGCGACGACCTCCGGGTCGATCCAGGCCCGGTCGTCGATGGCCTCACCCGCGGTGATCTCCAGCACCATGCCCTCGGGCCCGCCGAAGTAGACGGACTGGCAGAAGCCGTGGTCCACGGGACCCAGCGCCATGATGCCCCGGCTGCGGATGCGGTCGCGCAGGGTCAGCAGCACCTCGACACCCGCCACGTCGAAGGCGACGTGCTGCATGGCACCGGCGGCGACCGGACTGGTGGGGGAGGAGGCGTGCGTCAGACCCCACTCGGTCCGGCCGGGGTTCTCGGGGTGCTGGACGAAGGCGATGTAGGACGTCGGGTTGAGCTCCAGGAACGCGTGCCAGGCGCCCTCGACGCCGTGCATCCAGTACAGGGCCTTGAGTTCGCAGCCCAGTACGTCCGTGAAGAACTCGATCTGGGCCTTGATGTCGCGGGTGGCGATGGCGAGGTGGTTGACGCCGCGGGGGTGGACGGTCATGTCGATCACTCCTTTGTGATCACGCGTCGACGGGGGAACCGGCGCGCAGGGTCCTGCGACACCAGTCGCCGACCACCTGGGCGTAGTCGGCGGTGTGGAAGAGCATCAGCTGGTGGACGCCGTCCGGATGGACGTGCAGTTCGACCGGACCGCCGGTGGCGCCGGCGACGGCACGGGCGAGGTCCGGGGTGAACACCGGGTCCTTCTCCCCGACGGTGAAGAGGATCGGCTTGGTGTTCTCCGCCAGGGGGACCGCGGGCTCGTAGCGCATCAGGGATCCCCAGGACGCCAGGTCGTAGGACCAGGTGTTGAGCGGGTCCGACCGCTTCTGGCGGTCGGCGCCCGCGTAGCCGTTGTCCTCGTCGAAGTCGTAGAAGCGGCCGATGTCGAACTGCAGGGCCTCACCGAAGAGCGCGATCAGCTGCTCGTAGGCCTCCGTCCGGAACGGGTTCTCGGCCGGGATCATCGGGGAGGACGGGATGGCGTACCCCATGAGCACGGCGCCGGCGAAGACGTCGGACGCGGCGTGGGCGCAGTACGCGGCGGCGGCGCCCAGCGACGAGCCCTTCACGAACACGGGAAGCCCGGTCTCGGCGGCGATGTGCTCGCCCATCCCGACGGCCGCGGTCGTCCACTCGTCCAGGGTGAACCGCCCGGCGGGCCGGATCGTCCGGGAGCGGCCGTGGCTCGGCGCGTCCATGGACCACACCTCCGCGCCGAGCCCCGCGTAGTGGGCGGCGAAGGTGTCGTAGATCCCCCCCGTGGCCGCCGATGCCGTGCTGCACGAGCAGGACGTGGTCGGCCTCCGGATGGGGGTAGCGGTAGGCGAACGTCTCGCCGACCACGTGGTCCTCACGTTTCATGACTGCCTCTCATGACTGCCTCCAGACGGCGGGCGTCGTCCTCGCACCCCGCCAGATGTTGATGAGGATCAACTTTAAATTGATGGGGGTCAACATCTGGCGTTAACATGGCGGCCATGAGCCCTGCCCCCTCGCGTACCGGACGACCGCCGGCCGAACTCGCCCCCGCGACCCTCGACGAGATCCTGGGCGGGGCCCTGCGGATGTTCGCGGAGAAGGGCTACGACGGAGCCTCCGTCGCGGCGCTCAACCGCGAGCTCGGGGTCAGCCACAACCTCATCCACCAGCGCTTCGGGTCGAAGGAGAAGCTCTGGTACGCCACCGTCGACTGGGCCTTCGCCGGTATCGCGGCCGAGCTGCTGCCGGAGCTGGAGAACACCGAGGGCGGGCCGCTGGAGCAGACGCGCCGGATCATCCGCCGCTTCGTCCTCGTCCACGCCCATCGCCCCGAGGTGCTCCGCCTCGTCAACATCGAGGGTGTCGCCGAGACGCCCCGGCTCTTCCATCTGTACGAACGGCACATGGAACCGGTCCTCAACATGCTCGTCGCGCCCCTGCGCGACCTGATGGAGAAGGGCGAGATCGCACCCGTGCCGATCCGTACGCTGCACTTCCTCGTCGCGCACGGCGCCAGCGCCCCGTACAGCCTCCTCGGGCTCGCCCGTCGGCTCGGCCCCGGTGATCCGCTCGACCCCCAGGCGATCGCGGAGCACGCCGACGCGGTCGCCGACCTCGTCATCGGAGGGCTGCAGTACCGTACGCGGCACGGTGGGGGGCAGCCGTGAAGGTGACGCTGACCTTCGACAACGGCCCGACGGCGGCGGTCACCCATCAGGTGCTCGACACGCTCGCCGCCCACGGAGTGCAGGCCACGTTCTTCCTCGTCGGCGAGAACCTCCGTGATCCGGCGAACCGCGCCGCGGCCGAGCGCGCCGCCGGGGACGGGCACTGGATCGGCAACCACACCCTGACCCACTCCGTGCAGCTCGGCGACAGCCCCGACGCCGACACCGCCCGGCGCGAGATCGGCGAGGCCCAGCGCCTCATCGGCGAACTCGCCACCCCGGGAAGGCTGTTCCGCCCGTACGGGCGCGGCGGCATCCAGGACCGGCTGCTCCTCAGCCGGGCGGGACTCGCCCGGCTCCGGCGCGACGAGCACACCTGCGTGCTCTGGAACAGCGTCCCCCACGACTGGGACGACCCGGACGGCTGGGTGGACACCTGCCTCGCCGACATCGCCACCCGGGACTGGAGCCTGGTCGTCCTGCACGACCTCGCCACCGGCGCGATGGATCACCTGCCCCGTTTCCTCGAAGGCCTGGCGAGCGCCGGAGCCGACGTCGTCCAGGACTTCCCGCCCGACTGCGTGCCGATCCGGGACGGTCGCGTCCGGCGTTCGCTGGAGCATCTCGTGGCCGACTGACAGGGAGCCGAAGGAGGGAGCCGAGGCAGGCATACTTCTCGCGTGTCGAAGCCACGTGATCAGAAGCAAGGGGGTGGCGCGCCGGTGCGGCGCTCTCCGGGCCGTCCGCCCGTTCCGCTGGAGCGGATCGTCGCCGCGGCGCTGCAGATCGTCGACGAGGAGGGCGCCGAGGTCCTGTCGATGCGGACGCTCGCGCAGCGCCTGGGATCCGGGACGGCCACGCTCTACCGGCACTTCGACAACCGCTCCGCTCTCGTGGCGCACGTGGTGGACCGGGTGTTCGGCACGGTCGAGATCAAGGGCGACGAGCTGGCCGCGGCAGGCTGGCAGGAGGCCTGCCGTACGGTGGCGCAGGCCATGTTCGACGCCTTGGGCCGGCACCGTGGTGTGGCGCCGTTGCTCGTCGAGCGGATCCCCATCGGCCCCCATGCCATGGCCGTGCGTGAGTCCTGCATCGCGGCGTTGCTCGCCGACGGATTCCCGCCGAAGACCGCGGCGCAGGCGTACGCGACGCTGTCGCGCTATGTGCTGGGTTTCGCGATCCAGTTCAGGGGCCCCGGCGGCGCTGCACAACTCGACGGGGCCGAGGCGTCCGCCGTGTTCCGGGAGGCCGACCCGTCCCGGTATCCCGCCACCGTGGCGGTGGCGGCCTGGATGCCCGTACCGCTGGAGGACGAGTTCGCCTTCGGGCTCGATCTCGTCCTCGACGGGCTCGGCCGCCTCCGGGACGGCGACTGACCCGCGCGGACGGCCGGTCTTCAGCGGAAGGTGAAGTGCTCGGCGTGCACGTGGTCCCGGGGAAGGCCCTGGCGGTGCAGGGTCCGGCTGAGGCCCTCGACCATGGCCGCCGGGCCGCAGAGGAAGACGTGCAGGTCGGGAGTTATCGGGCCGGCGGCCTGCTGGATGCGCTCGGCGGTCAGGCGGCCGTGGGTGCGGCTGAAGGTCGGGTGCAGTCGGAGGCGGGGGAGGCGTTCGGCGGCCGCCGTGAGTTCCGGCAGGAACGGCGCGGTTTCGGCGTCGGGAGCGCAGTAGAAGAGGTCGGCGGCGGGCAGGGTGCCGCTGGGGTGGGTGAGCCAGCCGAGGAAGGGCGCGATGCCGATGCCGCCGGCGATCCAGATCTGGCGCGTTCCGCCGAGGGTGTGGTCGAACATGCCGTACGGGCCGTTGAGGGTGGCGGGCAGTCCTTCTCGTACGTCGCCGTAGATTCTCCGGGTGCCACGGCCGAGCGCCCGGATCGTCAGGCGCACCGTGCCGTCGGGGTGAACTCCGGCCACGCTGAAGGGGTGTTCGCGCCAGGCACGGCGGCCTCCGACGCGCAGGTACACGAACTGGCCGCCGGTCAGGGGCAGTCCCTTCGTGCCGACGGGGGTGAGGGTGAGGTCGACGACGTCGGAGGCGGGGCGGTGGACGCGGCCGACGGTGTAGTCGGCCCGGGGTTCTCTGCGGCGCAGCACCAGTTCGTCGTAGGCATAGGCGGCCATGCCGGTGAGGCCCATGGCGAGGTAGACGACCAGGAGAGGTGTGGATCCGCCGATGACGAGGTCGAGGAGCCAGCCGTGGCCGAGGGCGGCCAGAAGCAGCAGGCCGGTGAGGCGGTGCAGGAGCAGCCAGCGCTCGTACGGCAGCCGCAGGATCCGGCCGACCCGGCCCAGCGAGACGACGACCAGCGCGAGCAGGCCGATGGCCGATCCCGCGCCGAGCAGGTGCCCGATCCCCACGAGCTGCCCCTGGTGGGCGTCGACGTCTCGGTACGCGCGCCCGGCGAACAGGAAGTGGAAGAGGATGTGGGGGGTGAGCAGGAGCATGGAGAGCAGGGCGTACTGCCGGTGCCGGACGTACATGCGGTCCAGGCCGCCGAACCACTGCTCCAGCCACGGCAGCCGGGTGGCCAGCACCAGGGTGCACGACATCAGGTAGACGGCGGCGACCCCGGCGAACTCCCCGGCGAAGTACAGCGTGTTGATGCCGTCGGGGCGCAGCCGGTCCCAGGCCAGGTACAGGACCACGCCACCGGCCGCCACGGCCAACGGGCCGGCGTGGCGTTTCTTCAGGCGCACGTCCACGGGGGCACGGTAAATCCGTACGGCGTAGAAGGTCATGATGATCAGAAAGGGCATGGTCGGTCTCTCGGATGCGGGAGGTGTGTCACGTGCGGAGCTGTTCACGGGGCATGTGCTTCGGGGCGTTCTTCGGGGTGGTCTTCAGGCTGTTCTTCGGGAGTCATGCCACTGCCCAATCCGCGGAGGGCCACCAGGGCGCCCGCGGCCAGGAGCGCCACGCCGACGCTGAAGCCCGTCCCGGCGGTCCGCAGCCCCACCGCGCCGGCGGCCAGACCCACACCGATCACCGGCAGCGAGATCGCCGTGTACATCACCACGAAGAAGGCCGAGGCCACTTCGGCGCGCCGCGCGCTGGGCGCCGTCGAGTTGAGCACGGTCAGGGCGCCCCGGAAGGCCACGCCCTGACCGAGCCCCGCCATCGCCCCGGCGGCCACGAGCAGGAGGAGTGAGGCCGCGGCGAGCCCGGCGGCGAGCAGGGCCATGCCGACGACGATCAGCCCGCACGCGACGGGCAGGGCCCGGTGGCCGAGGGGCTTCACGAGGACGATCTGGCCCAGTGCCGATGCCGCGCACAGGGTGCCGGCGACCGCGCCGGCCAGGGCCGGGTCGGGAAGGCCGAGGAGGCGGCTCAGGAAGGACGGCGCGACCGAGGTGTACAGCCCGAGCACGGCGAATCCGGCGAAGCCGGCGGTCGAGGCCCGGACGAAGGTGGCCCGCATCGCGGCGGGCACGCGCGGCCAGGCGACACGCAGACGCAGACGCGGGCGTGGCATGGACGTCGGCACGGGCTCGGGCATCAGCCAGAGGCCCGCCACCGCGGAGGCCAGCAGGAGCAGATCCACCAGGAAGGGCAACCGCATTGGATCGGGGGCGAGTTGGGCCAACGTGCCGGACACGAGCGGCCCTGCGCCCAGGCCTCCGATGTTCGCCACGGTGGCCACCAGGGTGGCGCGCTCGGAGCCGCCCCGGCCGGCCAGGTCGACCAGGGTGGCCGTCGCGGTGCCGGTGAAGACGCCGGCCGACAGTCCCGACAGCAGCCGTGCCACGAGCAGCAACGCCAGGTCGTGCGCGGTGAGGAAGACCATCGCACTGAGTGCCGAACAGGCGAGTCCGGGCAGCAGGGTTCGGCGGCGCCCGACGGCGTCGGAGACCCGCCCGAACAACACCAGGGCGGTGAGGACACCCAGCGCGTAGGCGGCGAAGACCACCGTGGTCGTCAGGGTCGAGAAGCCCATCTGCCGTTGGTAGAGGGGGTACAGCGGTGTCGGCAGAGTGGCGCCGAGCATGGTGATGTGGAATGCCAGAGCCACCAGCCAGAACGCCGTGTCCGGTGGCACGGTCCGCCGGAGCGGACGGCCGCCTGCTCGCGAGGACGGGGGAGTTCCGGGCGGGCGGGCGCGCGAGTCGGGAACGGTCATGTGCCGCCCCTGCGACCTGTTGGCACGGCCTTGCCGGGCTGTTGGGTGCTCATGTGGCTCTCTCTCCGGTCAGGCGGCCGAGGAGCGGGAGGAACCGGCGCGGATCGTGCTCAGCAGCCGTCGTCCCGACCGCAGCAGCCGGTCCTGCACCTCGTCGAGGCCGGTGTGGAGCAGGGTGTGGTCCCGCTTGCGCCAGCGACCGGCGATCATGACCGCCTCGATGTTGGCGATGTCGGCGTGCAGGACCGTGGCGACCGGATCGTGCGCGGGCCACAGATTGAGCGCCCGGGCGTCGACGGCGACCAGGTCGGCCTGCAGACCCGGCTCGATCCGGCCGACCCGGTCGGCGAGACCCAGCGCCCTGGCTCCTTCGACGGTCGCCCAGGCCAGCGCCTGCCTGCCGGTGACCGACGGCGTGTCGGCGTACGTACCGGTCGTCCGCCGGTGGTGGGCGTGGTCGAGGCCGCGCTGGTGGGCGAGGGCGATCCGGGCGGCGGTGAGGACCTTCCCCGGTACGACGGTGTCCACGTCGGTGCCCAGCGACGGGGCGCTGCCCAGGCGCAGCAGCGCGTCGGTGACCAAGGCCCCGTGGCCCTGGCCGAGTTCGTTCTCGGGGGTGCTGGTGAAGGTGACGCCCGCCTCGTCGAGCGTCTTGACCCATTCGTCGGGCAGGTCGGCGCCGTGCACCACGTTCGTACGCGGGCCGAACAGACCGGCGGCGCGAAGGGCCTCCCAGCCGGGCGCGAGCTCCCCGCCGCTCTGGTGCATCGACACGACGAGCCCGCGTTCCGCGGCCGCGCGGAAGTCGGCCACGGCGGTCTCGGGAGCGGAGTACTGCGGCCCCTGGAGCGCCATGCCGAGGGTGAGCAGGGCATGGCGGCGGACGGGCCCTGCCAGCAGTCGGTCGATCTCGTCGAGCGGGTGCGGGACGTCCGGGGCGCGATAGGGCGTGCCGTGCAGGAAGGCGGCGCGGATCCCGGCCTGGACGAGGCCCTCGACGGCGGCGTCGGCGTGCTCGGGCGTCAGGCTGTTGTGACACCAGTCGCCGAGGGTGGTCGTACCGCAGTTGATCTGGTTGAGCGCGCCGGCGAGGTTGCCGACGTACATGTCGTCGGGGGTGTAGTTGCCGACGCACTCGCCGTGGAGGTGGGTGAGGTACTCCATCAGCGTCCAGTCGGCGCCCACCGAGCGCAGCGCGGTCTGCCAGGTGTGCAGGTGGGCGTTGACCAGGCCGGGGATGACGATACGGCCGGAGAGGTCGACGACCTCCGCGTCGGACGACCCGAGGTCCGTGCCGACGGCGGCGATACGGTCGTCCTCGACCAGGACGTCGACGGGTTCGGCGTCGGGCCGGTCGGACGCCATCGTGACGACCTGCGCACCGCGCAGGAGCGTGCGGCTCATTCGGTGGCCCCGGCACCGGTGCTGGGGCGGCTCTTCCGGGACATGGTGCGACTCTCCTGGGACATGGTGCGGCTCCTTGCCGGAGGCGTCATCGCCTGCGCGGCCGTCTGCGTGGTGGTGAGGAAGTCCCGGGTGGCGATGTGCCCGATGTAGCCGTCGGGACGGATCAGCAGCAGGGTGTCTCCGGTCAGGCCGTAGGCCCGCTTCAGCGTGTTCGCGGAGTCGGAGAAGGCGACGCGGTCGGCGGCTCCGCCGGTGTTGACGGTGATCTTCTTCAACCGGGCGCCCGTCGTGGGCCAGTCGAGCCGGTCGACGGCGCGGGCGGCAGGCGGGCCGTAGGCGATGGCGGTGAAGTGCGGTCCCCGGAAGGCGTCGAACAGCCGCAGCCGGGCGCCGTCGGGACCGAGCAGCTCGGCGTCCGGGGCGCGGTCTCCCACCCGCAGCGTGCCGGTGCGTGCGCCGTCGGCGGGAGCGAGCGGCCCGCCGTAGTAGGTCAGGGCGAGCTGCTGTTCGTCCTTGCCGCGCTTCATGCTCGACGGGTCGAGCTTGGCGATGCCGGCCCACTTCTCCGTGGACAGCCCGAGGACACCCGCGGCGACGGGCTGGCGTTCGGCCTCGTAGCTGTCCAGGAGCTGCGGGTCGGCTCCGGCGAGGACCTGGCCGAGTTTCCAGCCGAGGTTGTAGGCGTCCTGGACGCCGGTGTTCAGTCCCTGGGCGCCGGCCGGGGTGTGCACGTGCGCGGCGTCACCGGCGAGGAGGACACGTCCGCGGCCGTAGTGCTCGGCCAGGCGGATGTTGGGCCGGAACACGGAGGTCCACCGGATGTCGTGCAGCCGGATGCGCCGGTTGCGGGTGTGCGAGCGGATCCGTTCGGTGATCTCGTCCCTGTCCAGGGAGGGTTCCTCGTCGGGCGCCAGCCGGATGATCCACTGGAACAGGTCGCCGCCGGGCAGCGGACAGGCGCCGACGAGCCGCCCGCCGCGGCCGGGCCACATGTGCCACCGGTTGCGGGACAGGCCGCTGACCGTGGCGTCGACGATGAGGATCCGGTCGCTCTCGTCGGTCGACCCGACGAAGCCGATGCCGAGCTGCTTGCGGACCTGACTCGAACCACCGTCCGCCCCCACGACGTACCGGGCGGCGATCTCCTCGATGCCGTCCGGGCCCGCCACCTTGGCGAGGGCGGTGTCCGCGTCCTGAGTCAGCTCGACCAGTTCCCTGCCGAACTCGGCGCCGCCGTGCAGCAGTTCCAGCCGGGCGTGGAGGGCTCGGTCCGTGCGGAACTGCGGGATCAGCCACGTGTTGGGATAGGGAACATCAGAGGTGACCCGCTTGTGGGGGAACATGCGCCACGGAACCGCCAGCGGCCCGAGATGGACACCGAGCAGCGGATAGTGGGTGCCCCCGGCCAGCACGTCGTCCAGCGCGCCCAGGTCGTGGAGCACTTCGAGGCTGCGCGGCTGCACCCCTTTGGCCCGGGACCCTGCGAACGCCTGCGGTGCCTTGTCGACGACACGGACGTCCAGGCCGCGCCGGACCAGGTCGATCGCGAGCGCCGTACCCGACGGGCCGGCCCCGACGATCAGGACGTCGATGACGTTGTCGGCCTTCATGCCTCAAGCCTTTCGGAGTGGGTTTCCACGAAGGCGCTGATCCGGTCCGCGACCACGCCCGGGTGTTCGAAGGGGGGCATGTGGCCGCACGCGTCGATGACGTGGGATTCGAGCGGCTTCAGGAGGGTGCGCGCCTGGTCGAACTGCTCGATGGGGGTGACGTGGTCCTCGGCCCCCCACAGCAGCATCGTGGGCACACCCGACGCGGAGGTGTGCCGGAACAACCCGGCCCGCCGGTGGAGAGGGAAGTGCTGCAGCGTGTCGAAGACCGCGTGCAGGGAGCCCTCGCACCGGGAGGCGTCGCGCAGCATGACGGCCAGTTCGGCGCCCTTGGCCGGATCGCGGACCTCGCTGCCCAGGTGGCCGTCGAGGAGCCGGCGTCCGGACCGCCTGGCCACGAAGGAGGTCAGCAGGTCACTGCCCAGGACCCACCGCGGCAGCGGCGGCCTGTCCCTCAGGCCCGCGGTGTCGATCAGGGTGAGCGTGGAGACGCGCTCCGGGTACCTGTTCGTGTAGGCCATCGCGATCAGCGCGCCCATCGAGGTGCCGACGACGTGCAGGGGGCGCGTGAGGCCGAGCCGGTCGGTCAGTTCGGCGAGCTGGCGCACGAACAGCGCCTCGTCGTACCGCGCCTTCGGCCGGTCCGAGTACCCCCGCCCGTACAGGCTGAGGACCAGTGTCCGCAGTCCTTTCGCGCGCAGCTCCGATGCCAGGCCGTCCCAGAACGGCAGCGGAACGGTGAGCCCGCCGACGAACACGGCGACATCGCCCTGCTCCGGCCCGCTCAGCTCGTACTGGGTGACGCCGTCGGACAGCTCGGCGAAGCTGCCGCGCAGGGTCTTCCGGGAGGCGGTGTCGAGCCGGCGGTCCTCGCCGGGTGCCGCGTAGTACTTCACTGTCGGCCTCCTTGCCGCCACTGCGCTTCGTCGACCTGGGAACCGAGGAAGGCCTCGACGGCGTCGCCGACCCAGCGCGGCTCCTCCTCCGGCAGCAGGTGCCCGGCATCGGGATGCACCAGTTCCCGGGCCCCGGGGATGTCCCGGGTGAAGTGCTGGCCGTCGATGCACGCGCTGCGCAGGACCAGCGTGGGTGCGGTGATGCGGGGGATCAGACCGCTGCGGTCCGGCTGGTCGGTGTTGACCAGGTCGACGAAGGCCGACCGGTTCCCGCGCCGGCTCATCAGCTGGTACGCCCGGTCCACCATGACGTCGTCGACGATCGTCGAGCGGGGGCCGACGGCCGTACGCAGGTTGCGTTCGACGACTCGGCGCGGCATGGCCCGCCGCAGCAGCGGGCGCAGCAGCGGGTTGCGGGCCAGGCGCATCCCCGCGGGCACTGTCTTCTCCGGGTAGCCGGTGGCGTTCACCAGCACCAGGGCGCTGACCTGACTCCGCTGCTCCAGTGCGACGTTCCAGGCGATGTTGCCCCCCAGTGAATTGCCGGCCAGCGCGTAGCGGGTCAGGCCGAGGACATCCAGGAAACGGGCGACCGTCGCGGCGTAGGTCTGGATGCGGTAGTCGCGGTCCCCGCGTGGGCCGGTGAGACCGAACCCCGGCAGGTCGGGGCGTACGACGTCGAACGACGACGACAGCAGGCCCGCGACCTCGGTGAAGTGGTGCAGGGACGAGCCGCTGCCGTGGAGCAGTACGAGCGCGGGACCGTGTCCGGCGCGTTTGTAGTGGACACGCAGGCCGTCGACGGCGACGAACCGCGAGTCGGGCTGGGGATCGGACCAGGAACTCATATCGGCAACACTGTTGCCGATATAGGTTCGATGTCAAGAGCTCCCGGCTTGCGTGTGACAAGGGGAACGGGTGGGATCAGTCCACCGGCCGCGGAAAGGCGGGGTCGGGCGCTGGACCTCTCACCCGGCGGTCAGGACAGGCGTGCGGCGAGCAGGACGGCGTCGTCGTGCCGGTGTTCCTGAAGGAGACCCTCCAACGCCACGTCGACGAGGTCTTCGAGCGGCGGGGGCTGCGAGCCGGCGGCCGCCTGCGCATCCGACGCGCTCGTGCTGAGCCGGTCGATGCCCTCGCTGATGTCCATCGTCGGTGACGAGACGAGCCCGTCGGTCAGAAGGAAAAGCGTGGTGCCCGGAGCCATCTCGCACGTGACGGTTTCGCAGAAACTGGGGGCAACACCGATCGGCAGCCCGGTCGAGACATCCAGAGCGCGGCTCTCACCGTCGGGGAACAGCACCACCGGTGGTACATGCCCGGCGTTGGAGACGGCGAGGCGGTGGGTTCGGGCGTCGTAGACAGCGCAGACGCACGTTGCGAGCTGGTCTCCGTGGAGGCGCTGCGCCTGATCGCTCAGCCGGTTCAAAGCCTCGTGCGGGGGAAGCCCGAGCTGGACCAGGGCGTTGAGCGCACTGCGCAGTTGCCCCATGAGGGCGATGGAGAGCGTGGAGGATCCCATCACGTCCCCGGCCACGAGCGCGACGGTCGGACCCGGCAGGGGCACCGCATCGAACCAGTCCCCACCGGACCGCCGCAGATCGGACGCCGGGAGATAGCGGTAGGCAATCTCCACGCCCTCCAGATGCGGAATCTCGCGGGGCAGCAGCGCGCGCTGCAGGAGGAGCGGGTGAAGGTCCGACTCCGGCGGGATGACGGCCCGCGCCCGCGGCACCTGCTGCTCGTCACTCTCCTGGGCAGCCCGGAGCCACACCTCGTGCAGCACCCTCTGATCCTCTTCAGGGCGGCCGCCCGGTGCTTGAGAGGACAGGACCTCCACCAAGGCGTCGATCACCCGCCACTTCGGCAGCCGCCGGCTGCAGAACGCGTCATGAACGGTGCTCCGGGAGATACCGGCCCCCTGCAGGACCCGAGCGACTTCCATCAGGCTCGGGCGCCCGGCCAGCAGGTGCAACCGGTGCAGCGCGGCGTTCAACTCCTGGTGCGCACCGGACAACTCGGGCTTACGCAGCTGCCCGGCACGCCCCATCCCGGCCCCCGTCCAAAACCATCCGAATCCGTCCAGGAATCATGCCACCGCGTACGACCCTGGCGGAGGCCGTCCGAAGGCATCGCAAACCAACAGCACGCCGTCCAGCGACAGTCGCCGCAGGAGAACCTCGTCACGGCAACGCCCCTCTCTTCACCTCCAGGGGGCAGCGTGCGAAGGGGACCACGATGACTTCGAAACGAAACAAGACGCCCACCAGGACACTCCAACGCCTGGCACGGAGCGCACTGTTCGCCATGGTGCAAGGAGCATCGGCAGCAGCTGGAACGGCGCTGTTCGCCGCCGGCGCCTGGTGGTGCGGCAACCGCTGACGGACGCCCGCACCCAGGACATGTCCAGAAGCTCCCGGGCGACGCTCGACGGGGGTCGAGCCGGCTGGGACCTGCGCCGGGCGATGTTCACGGGTCTGATGAGCCGGATGCCGGATGCCGGATGCCGGAAGCCGGATCGAGGGGTCGCTTCGTGCCGGTCGGGCCCCGGCATGCCGCTGGCTGGTGCAGGGCAACTGCGGGCAGCGGGCGGTGAGTTCTCGTGTCGGTGGCGGGCCGGACCGCACCGGTGGACGCCGCCCTTTCTGACGCTCGCGTCGGCGGAACCGTTTCGCCGGGTGCCTGTGTCCTCTTTCGCGGGAGGTGGTTCCACACGGCGGGGCCGCCTGTGAAGGGGGATGCCATGGGAGAGATACGCGAGGGGGCACGGTTAGGGGCCTGGGCCGTCGCGGGGGTCGTCGGGCTTGCGGTGTTGTGGCTGGTCGGGGCGCTCGCCTTCGGCGGTGCGGCGTGGATCACCGCCCCGTTCCGCGGCGCGGAGGAGCAGCGCGAGAACACCGTCGGCTCGGGCGAGTTCCGGCAGACCACCTACGAGGAGTTCTTCGATCTGTGCGAGGCCGTGCAGAACGCCGAAGGGACGATCAAGGTCCTCCAGGAGGAGCGGAAGACCGCCTCGGAGACCCGCACGGCGCAGATCGACCAGTCGATCACCGCGTTGAAGGCCACCCGGATCGAGTCGGTCAACGACTACAACTCGAAGGCCGCCCAGGAACACCGCGCGCCCTTCCGCGACAAGGACCTGCCGTACCGGCTGGACGCCGGCGCCAAGCGCACGAAGTGCACCAACTGATCCCCATCTCACCCGGGAAGAGGGCAGCACCGCATGAAGAAGCACGCACGCATGGCCCTGGCCGCCGTCATCGCACTCGTCGTGGGCCTGGCCCTGGCGTCCTGCACCAGCGACTCCAGCCAGGACAAGGAGAACAAGCGCAAGCAGGAGACCTACGACCACCTCGTGGCCGAGCAGCCGGCGGTCCCCATGCAGTACTCGCCGACCCGCGAATCGATCAACCAGTGGATCAAGACGTGGGGGAAGCGGGGCAAACTCTCGTACGTCTACATCCAGAACGCCAAGGGCGAGTACGGGTACTTCATCATGAAGGGCCTGCCGGTGCCGCGCTGCAAGATGCTCACGCCGACGGAGAGGGTGGAGACCTACTCCGAGGGCGTCGCGGTCCTCTCGCAGCCCGGCATGGACGGCACGTACACGTCGGGTTCCACCTGCAACGCCTACTACGGTTTCGACGCCACGACGGGCGCGTACATGGAGTTCACGGTCGGCACGAACCAGTCGTTCTTCCTGTTCGACCAGCCCATGACGATGCCGGAGTACGCCAGCGCCAAGCAGCTGGGGCCGAGTTCGGTGAAGGACGTCGAGAAGAAACAGTGAGCGGTCGGAGGGCCGGGGGGTGGGGGGAGTGTTCCGGCCCCCCGGCACGCCGGGGGCCGCGGCCTGCCTCCGCCGGTTCCCGCGTCGTTGCCGTTCCGGCGAAACCTCGTCCGCCCCATCGCTCTCACGTACCGCACCCGATAGTGTTAGCGCTAACACTGCACGCCTGCAGGAATCCGTCCCACCGTCCGCCAGGAGCCCCCAGCATGCAGCAGCCCGCCCCGGCCCCGCACGGCGGGGAACCCGCCGGGCACGGTGCCGACCGGCACCGCTCGGTCAGCATCTTCGACGTGGCCAGGGCGGCCGGGGTCTCCCACCAGACCGTCTCCCGCGTGGTCAACGAGAGCCCCAAGGTGCGGAAGGCCACCCGGGACCGGGTGCTGGAGGTCATCGACGAGCTGGGCTACAAGCCCAACCGGCTCGCCCGCGCACTGGCCGGCGGGCTGGTGCGCTCGGTGACCGTGCTGACCTCGGACACCACCCTGTACGGGGCGTCCCTGGCGCTGCGCGGCATCGAGGAGGCCGCGCGGGCGGCCGAGTTCGCGGTGGCGATCAGCGTCCTGGACGAACGGGCGCCGCTGACGCCGGAGGACGTGGCGAGCCGGCTCGCCAGGCCGGGTGAGCCGGTGCTCGTCATCGCCTTCAACGCGCCCGGGGAGCGTGCCTGGCACGCGCTGCCCGCGGAGTTCCCGGCGGCCGCGGTCGTGGAACGGCCCCAAGACGGGCATACCCGCGACCGGCCCGAGGCCTGGCTGGACGACCGTGCCGCGGCGGCCCAGGCCACCCGGTATCTGCTCGGCCTGGGCCATCGCACCGTCCACCACGTGGCGATCCCCTCGTCCACCACCAGGGTCGGCCAGCGGGCGGAGGGCTGGCGGGAGGCCCTCGCCGACGCCGGGCGTCCGGTACCCGAGCTGCTGGAAGGCGGCTGGAGCCCGCGATCCGGGTATCTGGCCGCCCGCGCCCTGGTCGCCGACCCGCAGGTGACCGCCGTGCTGTGCGGCAACGACGAACTGGCGCTCGGCGTGCTGCGCGCGGCGCGCGAGGCCGGCCGGGACGTGCCGGGCGACCTGAGCGTGGCCGGCTTCGACGACGCGCCGTACGCGGCCTACACCCACCCTGCCCTCACCACCGTGCGGCTGGACTTCGAGGGGCTCGGCCGTGGCGCCTTCGGGATGCTGCACCGGCTGCTCGACCCGGAGAACGCCCCGCCACCGCCCCCGTGGCGGGAGCCCGAGCTGATCGTCCGGGAGAGCACCGGCCCGGCACCCGGCCGCTGACACACCGGCATCGCCTACGGCACACTGCTCCATTCGCGGGGGATGTGAGCGCTCACACTGCTCGGTTCCGGCCCCGACCTCGTCCTCCCGCAGCGTGGCGGGAGGGGAAAGCCAGGTACCCATGTCCTTCCGTACCCGCACACCGCAGGCGGCCCCGCCGTCCCGCCGCCGCACGAGATCGCGCCTGTCCGCGACCCTGCTGGCCGCCGCCGCGCTCGTCGGCGCCGGCCTCGCCGTACCGCCGCCGGCCGCGGCGGCCTCCCAGACCTTCACCGTAGACCTCGGCACCACCACCGGCGCCGTCCTGCGCGGCTCGAACGGCGCGCTCTACGGCCAGAGCGACGACGGGGTCCCCGGTGACAACCTGCTGGCCCCCCTGAAGCTGACCACCGGCTCGCAGAAGCCCCCGAACGGCGCCCAGCACCCCAACGGCGACATCCTCCAGGTCGCCCCCTCGTTCTTCCGTAACGGCGGCGGGACGATGTACACCAACATCCAGGACGAGTACTCGGACTGGCCGTACCAGAACAACGGCATCGCCGACTACCTCACCCAGGTCGACACCGCCGTGAACGCGGTGAAGGCGACCTCGTACGCGGCCAACGTGGTCTTCGTCCCGTTCAACGAACCGGACGGCAACTGGTACACCGGGCTGGGGAGTTCCACCTCCAGCACCTACGCCTCGGCGCTCAGCAGCTTCGAGTCCGACTGGAGCACGGTCTACGCGCGCATCAAGGCCGACTACCCGGCCGCGAAGATAGCCGGACCCAACACCGCCAACTTCAACAGCAAGTTCTTCGGTGACTTCCTCACCTACGCCAAGGCCAACGGCCAGCTCCCCGACGTGTTCACCTGGCACGAGCTGGGCCCGAGCTCGCTCGCCAACTACCGCTCCCACTACACCGCGTACCGCGCGCTGGAGACGGCCCGCGGTATCGGCGCCATCCCGATCAACATCGACGAGTACGCCAACCGGCGCGACCTGTCGGTGCCCGGGCAGATGATCCAGTGGGCCTCGATGTTCGAGGACACCAAGGTCTACGCCCAGCAGCCGTACTGGGACATCGCCGGCAACATGTCCGGCAACACCGTGCACACCAACGTCCCCAACGGGTCCTGGTGGTTCTGGCACTGGTACGCCGGGATGACCGGGCAGACGGTGAAGACCACACCGCCGCAGCTGAACGTCCAGGACACGCTGCAGGGCATCGCGTCCCTCGACACCGGCCGCAAGCAGGCCCAGGTGATCGTGGGCGGCTCCGCCACCGACACCAACGTGCTGATCAACAACATCCCGAGCGCCACCTTCGGCAGCAAGGTGGAGGTCACCGTGCAGGCCCTGGACTGGAGCGGCTACGAGGGCGCCTCCGCGCCCCCGCAGACCGTGTCCCGCGCCGCCTACACCCCCTCCGGCGGCTCCATCACGGTGCCGCTGACCGGCCTGAACTCCATGTCCGCGTACCGGATCACGGTCACCCCGAACGGCGGCGGCACCGCCACCGCGCCCAGCGTCCCGTCGTACTCCTCCTACGAGGCCGAGAACGCGGCCATCACTGACGGCACCGTCGTCCAGCAGGCAACGGGCGACAGCTACGGCACCGCCCAGCTGTACGCCACCTCCGGCACCAAGGACGTCGGCTACCTGGTCAACAGCGACAGCAAGGTCGTCTTCACGGTGAGCGTCCCCTCCGCCGGCACCTACAACCTGCGGATCTTCTACGGCAACGAGAACGGCTCCCCGTCCCAGCAGGTGCTGCGGATCGACGGCGCCAACCCGCAGTTCGTGACCTACCCCTCCACGCTGAACTGGCAGTACCGCTCCAACGTCACCGTCCCGGTCACCCTGAGCGCCGGCAGCCACACGGTCTCGCTCGCCGTCGCCGACTCGACGCTCGGCACCTCAGCCGGGCAGGTCACCCTGGACAAGATCGACCTGACCGCCGTACCGAGCACACCGGAGACGGTGTACGAGGCCACGCTCGCCGACGTCAGCGGCAGCCCGTCGTACTCGTACAGCGACGTCGGCGAGACCGGCACCGGCCGGCTGGTCATGGCCTCCGGGGACAAGGCCACCTTCGACGCCTACGCGCCCACCGACGGCTACTACACCGTCAAGACGGACTACTCCTCGGCCGGCGGCAGCACCGCCCTCGCCCTGAACGGCACCACCGTCGCCACCTACGGCTCGTCCGGCGGCTCGGCCACCACCTCCAGCAGCAGGCTGTACCTGACGGCGGGCATCAACCGGATCGCCGTCGCCCCGAACAGCGGCACCACCCTCACCCTCCGCGACCTGAAGGTGGACGGTGCCGGTGACACCACCGGCGTCACCAAGTACGAGGCGGAGAGCGCCACTCTGGCCGGCGCGGCCAAGGCGCAGTCCGACAGCTGGGCCTCGGGCGGCAAGAACGTCGGCTACGTCGGCGGCAGCAGCGCCAACACGCTCACCTTCGGGAGCGTGACCGCGGCCGCGGCCGGGCGCTACACGGTCGTCGTCCACTACGCCCAGAACGACCGGGCGGGTTCGGACAGCTACAACACCAACGTCGAGTCCCGCACCGCCCAGTTGTCGGTCAACGGCGGTACCGCCACCACGCTGACGTTCCGCAACACCTACAGCTGGAACGACTACTGGACGCTGCCGATCACCGTCGGTCTCACCGCCGGGACCAACACGCTGAAGTTCTCCAACTCCTCCTCCTGGGCCCCCGACTTCGACTACGTCGAGGTCGCCCCCGTCAACGGCTGACCGTCGCATCCCCGTCAACGGCGCGCCGGGACGGTACCCCCGTCCCGGCGTGGCCCGTGGCGCGGATCAGCCAGCGGGTCGCCGTCAGGCAGAGCAGGGAGATGCCGCCGAGCAGGAGGGGGACCGTACGGGTACCGGACCATTCGATGGCCTTGCCCAGCGCCGGACCCGCGGCGACGCCGCCGGCCATGGAGGCGGCGATGACCAGGGCACCCGCCCGGCGGGCCTGCGGCGCGGCCCTGTTCAGCCAGGGCAGGCCGGTGGGGAAGATCGGGGCGATGAAGAGGCCGATACCGGCGTACGCGTAGGGGGCGAGGGCCGGGACCGTGGCGAGGAACAGGCAGACCGTCATGCCGGCGCAGGAGACGGTGACGATCGCGGGGGCGGAGAACCGCAGGGTGAGCGGGGCCACCAGGAAGCGGCCGACGGTCATCATCAGCCAGTACACGGAGGTGGCCGTGGCGGCGAGCCCCGCGCCGTAGCCGACGGACTCCAGGTGGGTGGGCTCCCAGCCGCCGACGCCGGCCTCGATGCCGACGTGCAGGACGTAGAGGGCGACGAAGACGGCGAGGACCGAGGCCAGACTGCGGACGCGTGGCCGGGGCGTCTCGGTGCCGGGTTCCGCGGTGCCTGGTTCCGCGGTGGCGCCGGACGGTCGTGGTATCTCGTCGCGCACGCCCTTCAGGAACAGCAGCAACGGCAGGTTGACCAGCGCGAAGGCGAGGAAGAGGGCTGGGTAGCGGTCGGAGCCGACGGTGCCCACCAGGGCCGGGCCGAGGATCGCGCCGATGCCGAAGTGGGCGTTGAGGATGTTGAGCATCGCGGTGGAGCGGTGGCCGAACCCGACGGCGAACAGCTGGTTGAGGCCGTAGTCGATACCGCCGAAGCCGAGACCGGCCAGCAGGGCCGCGGCCAGCGCGAGCGGCCAGTTCGGCGCGACCGCGAACCCCGCCGCCCCGACCGCCATGAGCAGGTACGACGTGCCGAGGATCCGCCGGTTGCCGATCCGGCCGAAGAGCCGGTCGAACAGCAGCACGCCGACGACCCCGCCGACGAAGTGCGCGCTCAGCCCCAGCCCCGCGGCCGAGGGGGAGAGCCCGAACTTCTCCCGGAAGGCCGGGATGGCCGGTCCGTACAGGGCCTGGAGCGCGCCGATGAGCACGAACCCCACACAGGAGGCGACCACGGCGGCCCGGCGAAAGAGCGGGACGTCCGGCGGGACGGGCCGCGCGGTCGGTCGTTCGGTCACGCGGTCTCCAGGCGACGGCCCACCATCTCGTGGGCGAAGGACATGATCGTCCCCTGCGGGCCGACGCCGAGGGAACCCGGCAGCACGCTCGCGTTCGGGCAGCGCCATCGCGCAGCTCGCCATGCCGTGGACGGAGACCAGCTCCCAGTCGCCCTGCCGGACGCGCGCTCCCGAGGGTTCCGGATCCTTCGGTCCGGTCAGCTGGAGGTGGGGAAGGTGAAGCCGGCGGTGACCTGCTGCTTGGGCTGGGGCCAGCGGGTGGTGACGACCTTGGGGCGGGTGTAGAAGCGGATGCCCTCGGGGCCGTGGATGGGGGAGTCGCCGATGAGGGAGTCCTTCCAGCCGCCGAAGGAGTAGTACGACATGGGGACGGGCACGGGGACGTTGATGCCGATCATGCCGACCTTGATGCGGCGCTGGAAGCGGCGGGCTGCTTCGCCGGAGGCGGTGAAGAGGGCGGTGCCGTTGCCGTAGGGGTTGGCGTTGATGAGGTCGATGGCCTGGTCGAGGGTGTCGGCGCGGACGACGGCGAGGACGGGGCCGAAGAGTTCTTCCTGGTAGGCGTCCATGTCGGTGGTGACGTGGTCGAGGAGGGAGGGGCCGGTGAAGAAGCCGTTCTCGTGACCCTCGATCTTCAGGCCGCGGCCGTCGACGACGACGGTGGCGCCCTGCACGGCCGCGGTGCCGACCGCGTTCTCCACCCGTTCCTGGGCGGCCTTGGTGACGAGCGGGCCCATGTCGGTGCCGGGGGCGTCGCCGGGGCCGACCTGCACCTCGCCTGCCTTGCGGGTGAGGATCTCCACGAGAGCGTCCGCTGCGTCGCCGACGGCGACCGCGACGGAGACGGCCATGCAGCGCTCGCCCGCGGAGCCGTAGGCGCCGGCGGTGATGTGGTCGGCGGCGAATTCGAGGTCGGCGTCGGGGAGGACGACGGCGTGGTTCTTGGCGCCGCCCAGGGCCTGGACCCGCTTGCCGTGCGAAGTCGCCTGCTCGTGGACGTACTTGGCGATCGGCGTGGAGCCCACGAAGGAGACGGCCTCGATGCCCGGGTGGGTGAGGATGGCGTCGACGGCTTCCTTGCCGCCGTGGACGACGTTGAAGACGCCGTCGGGCAGTCCGGCCTTCTGGTAGAGGGCGGCGACGAAGTTGGCGGCGGAGGGGTCGCGTTCGGACGGCTTGAGGATGAACGTGTTGCCGGTGGCGATCGCGACCGGGTGCATCCACAGGGGCACCATCGCCGGGAAGTTGAACGGGGTGATGCCGGCGACGACGCCGAGGGGCTGGCGGAAGTTGTGGACGTCGATGCCGCGGGAGACCTGGTCGGAGAAGGAGCCCTTGAGGACGTCGCCGAGGCCGCAGACGTACTCGACGACCTCCCGGCCGCGGGTGATCTCGCCGCGGGCGTCGTCGACGGTCTTGCCGTGCTCGGCGGAGATGATCCGGGCGAGTTCCTCCTCGTGCTCGACGAGCAGCTGGCGGAAGGCGAACATGACCTGCACACGCTGGGAGAGGGAGGAGTCCTGCCAGGTCTCGAAGGCGGCGGCCGCGGCCTGCACTGCGGCGTCGACGTCGGCGGCGCCGCCGAGGACGACCCGGGCCTGCTCGGTGCCGGTGGCCGGGTTGAACACCGGCTGGGTGGCGGTGGCGGTGCCCTGGGCGGGCGAGCCGTTGATCCAGTGCGGGATGGTGGTCACGGAGGGCACGTCCTTACAGGTAGTGGCGCTGGGCCTGCTTGTGGGCGGCGTAGGTCTCGTACGCCGTGCGGGTGGTGTCGAGGGCGGAGGTCTGGCTGACGGGGACGTCCCACCAGGCGTGGCCGGGCGGGTTGGGGCCGTACAGGTCGGTCTCGACGTGCACGACGGTGGTGCGGGTGGCGGCCTTCGCCTTCTCCATCGCCGCACGGAACTCCTCGACTGAGGTGGCGTGCAGGACGTCGGCGCCCAGTGAGGACGCGTTGGCGGCCAGGTCGACGGGGAGCACCTCGCCGTCGAGCTGCCCCGAATCACCGTTGCGGTAGCGGTACTTGGTGCCGAAGCGCTGCGAGCCGAGCGACTCGGAGAGGGCGCCGATGGACGCGAAGCCGTGGTTCTGGACGAGCACGATGATCACCTTCAGCCCCTCGGAGACCATGGTGACGATCTCCTGAGCCATCATCAGATACGAGCCGTCGCCGACGAGTACGACGACCTCACGGCTCGGGTCGGCCATCTTCGCGCCGACGCCGGCGGCGACCTCGTAGCCCATGCAGGAGTAGGCGTACTCGACGTGGTAGGCCTTCGGGTCGCGGGCCCGCCACAGCTGCTGAAGGTCACCGGGCATGGAGCCGGCCGCGTTGATGACCACGTCCCGGTCGTCCAGGACCTCGTTGAGCGCGCCGAGGATCTGCGTCTGCGCGGGCAGGTCGCCGGTGCTGCGGCCGGGGGCGAAGCACTCCTCCTCGATCTCCCGGGTACGGGCGATCAGTTCACGGGTGCGGCGGCGGTAGGACTCGGCGACCTCCCAGCCGTCGAGGGCTCCGGCGAGGGCCTGGATGCCCAGGCGGGCGTCGGCCACCAGCGGCTCCGCGGAGTGCTTGACGGCGTCGAGGCGGGCCACGTTGAGGTTGACGAAGGCGACGTCCGGGTTGCCGAAGACGGTGTGGCTGGCGGTGGTGAAGTCGGAGTAGCGGGTCCCGATACCGAGGACCACATCCGCGTCCTTCGCCAGCTCGTTGGCCGCGTAGGAGCCGGTGGAGCCGATCCCGCCGACCGCGTAGGGGTGGTCCCACGCCACCGCGCCCTTGCCGGCGTGGGTGTCGGCGACCGGGATGCCGGTGGCCTCGGCGAAGGCACGCAGCGCGGTCTCCGCACCCGAGTACACGGCACCGCCGCCGGCCACGATCAGCGGCCTCTTCGCGCCCCGCAGCAAGCGGGCGGCGCGCTGGACGGCGGCGGGTTCCGGGACCGGGCGGCCCACGTGCCACACCCGCCGCCGGAAGAACTCGACCGGCCAGTCGTACGCCTCGGCCTGCACGTCCTGCGGCAGCGCGAGGGTCACCGCGCCGGTCTCGACCGGGTCGGTCAAAACCCGCATCGCCGCGAGGGCCGCCGGGACCAGCTGCTCGGGGCGGGAGACGCGGTCGAAGTACTTGGAGACGGCGCGGAAGGTGTCGTTGACGGTGACGTCGCCGCCGCGGGTGTCCTCCAGCTGCTGCAGGACGGGGTCGGCGGCGCGGGTGGCGAACATGTCGGAGGGCAGGAGGAGGACGGGCAGGCGGTTGGTGGTGGCCAGCGCCGCACCCGTGATCATGTTCGTCGAGCCCGGACCGGTCGACGCCGTGCAGGCGAAGGCGGCCAGCCGGTCGCGCATCTTCGCGTAGGCGACGGACGCGTGGACCATGCCCTGCTCGTTGCGCGCCAGGTAGTACGGCAGGTCGGCCTCGCCGGTGGTGGCGGCCTGCAGCAGGGCCTGGCCGATGCCGGCGACGTTGCCGTGGCCGAAGATGCCCCACACACCGGGGATCAGGCGCTGCTCCTGGCCGTCGCGCTCGCTGTACTGGGCGGCCAGGAAGCGGACCAGGGCCTGGGCGGTGGTCAGTCGTACGGTCTTCATCGGTTCTCTCCGAAGGGCAGCCGGTCGTCCACGTCCTGGGCGTCCCAGGTGGCGCGGACCCAGCCGTGGGCGGGGTCGTCGCAGATCAGCCAGGCGCGGTCCTGGCCGGGTCCGGCCATGACGTTGAGGTAGTAGAGGTCGTAGCCGGGCGCGGCGACCGAGGGGCCGTGCCAGCCGTGCGGGATCAGCACGGTGTCGCCGGAGCGGACCTCGGCGAGCACGTCGATCGGCCGCTCGGGGGTGCCGTAGACCCGCTGGTAGCCGAAGCCGTTCCCGTCCTCGCCGGAGACCTCGAAGTAGTAGATCTCCTCCAGCTCCGACTCGACCGGATTGCCGTCCGCGTCGGTGCGGGCCTCGTCGTGCTTGTGCGGTGGGTAGGAGGACCAGTTGCCGCCGGGGGTGAGGACCTCGCACACCAGCAGCTGCTCGGCGTCGAAGGTGCCGGGCAGGCAGTAGTTGTTGACCTGCCGGGAGCAGGCGCCGGCGCCGCGCAGCTCGACGGGAACGTCCTCCTTGCGCCCGTACCGAGCCGAGTGACCTCCCTGCTCGGTACGGGCGGAGGGCAGCGCGAACCGTCCCCCGGCCGCGCTGCTGATGACGGCCTCCGACGCGCGCGGCAGATACGCGAAGTCGGTGGCCGAGGCGAACACGCCCGTCCGGCCAGCGAGTTCGAAGGTGCTGCCGTCCGTGGTGACGGTGCACGAGCCCGTCAGCGGCAGTACCAGGAACTCGGAGTCTCCGGTGGACAGGGCGTGCGTCTGGCCCGGCCGCAGGGTCAGGATCCTGAGACCGGAGTATCCCCAGCACGCCGACTCCGGCGTGACCAGGACGTCGTAGGGGCCGTCGGCCGAAGTACCGGCCGGGAGGTGGTATTTGCCCGTCCCGCTCACAGCAGGCTCACCGCCTTGTCGACGGCGCCGGCGACATCGCCGCCCGCCGGGTAGAGCAGGGAACGGCCGACGACCAGGCCCTGCGCGGTGGGCTGCCTGAGCGCCCGGCCCCAGGAGGCGAAGGCGGCCGCGGGGTCGGTGACCTCGCCGCCCAGCAGCAGCGCGGGCAGGGTGGAGGCGGCGAGGACCCGCTCCATGTCCTGGACCACCGGCAGCTTCAGCCAGGTGTAGGCGCTGCGGCGGCCGAGACCCGACGCGATGGTGACCGACTTGATCACGGCGTCGGTCGACAGGTCGTTGCGGATCCTGCCGTCCTGCCACTCGGACAGGAACGGCTCGACCATGGCGATGAGTTCGCGGTCGCTGAGTTCGTCGACCGCTCGGGCGGTGTCCTGCAGGACCGACGGGGTGGCCGGGTCGGAGAGGGCGATACGGGTGAGCATCTTGCCGCCGTCGAAGCCCATCGCGGCGATCGTCTCCGCGTCGTACCCGGTGAACCGGTCGTCGATCTCGAAGACCGAGCCCGCCAGCCCCGCCCGGTTCATCGAACCGAAGACGGACTTGCCGTCGAGGACGCCGAGCAGCAGCAGGTCCTCCAGGATGTCGGCGGTGCCGAGGACCCCGGTCACGCCGGGGCGTTCCAGGGCGGTGCAGAGGCGGTCCAGGAGTTCGAAGCGGTCCGCCATGGCAAGGGGGTCCGCGCCGACGCCGTTGGCGCCGCGGGCGGGGTGGTCGGCAGCGATGATCATCGCCTTGCCGTGCTCGCCGAGCAGCGAGGTCGCCTTCACCCGGCGGGCCGCCGCGGCGGCCACGGCGCCGGGATCGTGCACCCGGGCGGCCACGATCCGGCTCACGTTGTCGGACAGCACGTCGTCACACCTCTCGCTCGAAGGCATCGGTCGTCCCGCGCAGCTTCGCCTCGACCTCGGCCTCGGTCGGCATGGCGTCGGAGCAGGACAGGCGGCCCGCCACCAGGGCGCCGGCCGCGTTGGCGAAGGCCACCGTGCGCGTGGTGTCCCAGCCGGAGAGCAGGCCGTGGCACAGGGCACCGCCGAAGGCGTCACCGGCCCCGAGCCCGTTGACCACGTCCACGGGCACCGGCGGGATCTCGGCGACCGAGCCGTCCCGGTCCATGGCCAGGACGCCCTTGGGGCCCTGCTTGACGACGGCCAGTTCCACCCCGGCCGCCAGCAGCGCCTCTGCCGCGGCGAGCGGGTCGCGTTCGCCGGTGGCGACCTCGCACTCGTCGATGTTGCCGACCGCGACGGTGGTGTGCCGCAGGGCCTCCCGGTAGTACGACCGCGCCTCGGCCGACCCGGTCCGGGCCGTGCTCTTCCAGAACATCGGCCGCCAGTCCAGGTCGAACACCGTCGTGCCCGCCTTGGCCCGGTGCTCCAGGGCAGCCAGGGTCGCCGAACGGCTCGGCTCCTCGCTCAGCCCGGTCCCGGTGATCCAGAACACGGCCGCCTCGCGGACCGCGTCCAGGTCCAGCTCGTCGGGCCGGATGTCCAGGTCGGGGGCCTTGGGCAGACGGTAGAAGTAGAGCGGGAAGTCGTCCGGGGGGAAGATCTCGCAGAACGTCACCGGTGTCGGAGCGATCTCCGACGTCCCCACGAAGCGGCTGTCCACGCCGTAGCCGTCGAGCGCCGTGCGGACGAAGTCGCCGAAGGGGTCCCGGCCGGTCTTCGTGATCACCGCGGCCCGGCGGCCGTACCGGGCCGCCGCGACCGCGACGTTCGTAGGGCTGCCGCCCAGGTACTTGCCGAACGAGGTGACCTCCGCCAGCCCCACACCCGTCTGGAGCGGATACACGTCCACTCCGACCCGGCCCATGGTCAGCACGTCGTACGGCTTCACGCTGGTTCCCTTCGCCCCATGACGGTGATGGTTTTAGAGCGCTTTAGCAGCGTCCTCTGTGACAGTACGATGCCGTCCGTACAAATGTCATGTCAATAGGATGTCGTGATGATGTGTGCCATGTGACACGTCACGCCCAGGCATCTGCGACACCGGTTGGAACTCCGGCTGGGCCAGCCTGATCCTCGGCATCCGGGATCCTCCTACCGGCACCATCGAGATCGACGGCGCGCGGGCGGAGTTCGACAGCCCGCGCGACGCCGGAAGGCCGACGACTTCCGCAAGGGCGAACGCACCCGCGAGGAGATCACCGACCTGATGGCCGGCGGCGAGGCCATGGCCGACCTGGAGGCCGAACCCGCCCAACGGGAAGCCGACGCCCGACCGGCACGGGGCCGCTCACCCGCGTCGGTCGGCACACGGCTCTCCCGCACCGGCCGGAGCACGGCTCACCGGCGCCCCACCCGCGCCGGCCGATCCGCGGTTCCGCGGTCCGTGCTCCGCGGACCGCGTCCGTACGCGGCAGGCGGCTACGCGACGCCTCGCAGAACCGAGCGCAGGTGCTCCGCGCTGGCCCACACGTCCTCGACCGGGCCCTTCTCCTTGGGTTCCGCGGTGAGGATGGTGTCCTGCTCCAGGACGTACCAGCCGTCGTAGCCGCGGGCGGCGAGGTGCGTGACGATCGCCTCGACGTCGACGTCGCCGGCGCCCAGCGGGCGGTACATGCCCGCGCGGACGGCGTCGGTGTAGCTGAGGCGGCCGGACTGGACCTTGGCGGCGAGGGAGGCGTCCACGTCCTTCATGTGGGTGTGGGCGATCCGCTCGGGTGCCTGGCGGGTCAGTTCGGCGGGGTCGGTGCCGCCGATGAGCAGGTGGCCGGTGTCGAGGCAGAGGGAGATCGAGGAGTGCTCCAGGACGCGGCGGACCTCGTCGCCGTTCTCGATCATCGTGCCGACGTGCGGGTGCAGGACGGCCCGTACCCCGCGCTCGGCCGCCAGTGCGGTGAGCCGGTCGAGGTTGGACAGGAGCAGTTTCCAGCCGTCGGCGTCGAGTTCGGGGCGGGAGTCGTAGCCGTCCTGGCCGGTGATGGCGGACAGGACGAGGACTTCCGCGTCGGAGGCGGCGTAGTTCTCCAGGAGCTGTTCCGCCTCGGGCAGCGGGTCGTGGCCGGGGACGTGCAGGAGCAGGGGGGTGAAGCCGCCGACGGCGTGCAGGTCGTGGTCGGCGAGGACGCGGGCCATCGCGTCGGGGGCGGCGGGCAGGAAGCCGTCGGGGCCGAACTCGGTGGCGGCCAGGCCGACCTCGCGCATCTCCTTCAGCACCCGCTCGGGCGTCAACTGGTAGCCCCAGCCGGGTACTTCACACACGCCCCAGGAGATGGGCGCGCCGGCGATCCGGTTCAGCTGTGGGGTGGTCATGCCGTGGCCTTTCGGTGGTTCCAGTGGGGGTCGGCGACCGCGGCCGTCGGGCGGCGGGGGAGAGGGGCATCGGGGCGGAACGGGCCGCCCCGGCTGCGGTACGGCGCCACACCGCGGCTCCGGCGAGCGCGACCGTGCCCGTCGTCGAACCGCAGGGCCGCCGAACGGGGACGTGACCTCTCGGGTCTGCCCGGCTCCCGGGCCGGCTGCCACCGACCGCCGATCAGCAAGTCCACGGGCGTCATCGCCCTCTCCGTTCGGGAAACCGTCGGCGCGCGGCCGTGGCGAACGCCGACCGGCCTCCCACGGCCAACGGCCAGGCCGTTCGCGTGCTCGCAACGCTAGGTTCGCGAGGGGATTTGGTGAAGCCCTCGAATCCATCAAATTCCCGTCATCGGGGCCGTCAATTTCCCGTGGGGCGAGCGGGTCCCGGCAGCACCGTCCGCCACGGCAGCACCGTCCGCTACGGAGGCCACGGAGACCACGGAGGCCACGTCCGCCACGGAGGCCACGGCGGCGGACCGGGCCTTCTATCTCCAACCTCTGTTGTTCCTAGAATGGGCGGGTGAACGACATCGACGCGATCGCGGCGTTGCACGATCCGGTGCGCCGCAGGCTGTACGAGTACGTGGCGGCGCAGGGCCGCGAGGTCGGCCGCAACGAGGCCGCCGAGGCGACCGGGGTGGCGCGCACGCTCGCCGCGCACCACCTGGACCGGCTGGCCGAGGCCGGACTGCTCGACACCGGCAGCCGCCGCCTGACCGGGCGCTCGGGGCCGGGTGCGGGCCGGCCCGCCAAGGTGTACACGCGGGCACGGGGCGAGCGGATCGTGTCCCTGCCCGCCCGTGACTACCGCACCGCCGCCGAACTGCTCGCCGAGGCCGCCGAGCAGGCCGGGCTGGACGCCGGGCTCTGCGCGGCCGCGCGCCGCCGCGGCGAGACCCTGCGCGGCTCGGCGGCGCCCTGCGGCAGCCTCGACGAGGCCATGGAGATGGTCGCGGCCCGCGGGTACGAACCGCACCTGGAAGACGCCGGGGACGACACCGGCGCCGCTGCCGAGGGGGCGACCGGAGCCGCCGCGCCCGTCGTCCGCATGCGCAACTGCCCCTTCCACGCCGTCGCCGAACGCTTCCCGCCGCTCGTCTGCGGCATGAACCTCGCGCTGCTGGAGGGGCTGCTCGGCGCCGACGGTCCCGTCCGGGCCCGCATGGACGCCCGGCCGGGTGAGTGCTGCGTGGTGCTGGAGTCTTCTAAAAACAACGATGATTGACATAGAAGGGGGGGCGTGCTGGTATGAGGCCATGACCGCATCCGGGTACGACGCCCACCTCGCCCAGCTGAACGTCGCCACGCTCCGTTTCCCCCTGGACGACCCGCGCATGGCGCCGTTCGTCGAGATGCTCGACACGGTCAACGCCGCCGCCGACGACGCGCCCGGCTTCGTGTGGCGGCTAGTGGAGGAGGGGTCGGACGACGCCACCGCCCTGCGCCCGGCGGGGGAGGACGTCATCGTCAACCTGACGGTGTGGGAGACACAGGAGGCGCTGTGGGGCTTCACCTACCGCAGTGAGCACCTCGACGTGATGCGGCGGCGGCGCGACTGGTTCCAGCGGCCCGCCGAGGCACATCTGGTGCTCTGGTGGGTCCCCGCCGGTCATCTCCCGACCACCGGCGAGGCCCTGGAACGGCTCGCTGACCTGCGCGCGCACGGGCCGTCGGCGCGCGCGTTCACCTTCGCCGCCGCCTACTCGGCCGCGGAGGCCGTCTCCGGGGCCGCCGCCGACGGGGCCGCCCCGGGGCCGCACCCCGTCGCGGAAGCCGCCCCGCACGGGTCATGACGCCTGGGCGGTCTCCGGCCGGCCGTCGACGGGCAGGCGGGCCGGGGCGTCCGCGCCCGTGCCGGTGGTGAGATCGGTGCGGCTGGTCTCGCCGAGCAGGGCCAGGCACACCACCGTCAGCAGGCAGAACCCGGCGATGATCGCGGAGACGAGCAGCATCGCCCCGGAACCGGCGTCGGCCTGCACCTCGGTGAAGAGCAGCGGGGCGAAGCCGGCGCCCAGCCCCGCGATCTGGTAGCCGAGGGAAGCGCCGGTGTAGCGGCTCCGGGTGGAGAACAGCTCCGTGTACAGCGCGGCGAGCGGGCCGTACATCATCGGGTGGACCAGCGACTGCCCGAGTATCAGCGCCAGCACGAGCAGCCCGGTGCTGCCGGTGTCGACCAGCGGGAACAGCGCGAAGGCGTAGGCGCCCACGGCCACCGCGCCCGCCATGACCACCGGACGCCGGCCCCGCCGGTCGGACAGCGCCGACCAGCCGATGATGCCGGCCACCGCCAGCGTGGAGGACACCGCGAGGCTGTTGAGCACCGTCTGCCGGGGGAAGCCGCCCTGCACCGCGTAGGAGATGAGGAACGTGGTCACCGTGCCCTGGAAGACGAACGCGGACAGGCCGACCCCGATGCCCAGCAGCAGCACCCGGGGGTGATGGCGCAGCACGTCCCACAGCGGGAGGGACCGGCGCGGCGCCGACGCCAGCGTCTTCTGCTCCCGCTCCGCCCGGGCGAACACCGGTGTCTCGGTCACCCGCACCCGGACGAACAGGCCGATCGCCAACAGCACCACGCTGAGCAGGAAGGGGATGCGCCAGCCCCAGGAGAGGAAGGCGTCCTCGCCGACCGCGGCGGACGTCACCGACATGGCCACCGTGGAGACCGCCATGCCGAAGGGGGCCCCGGCGTTGGTGAAGCTCGCCCACAGCCCGCGCCGGCCGGTCGCGTGCTCGGCGGACAGGAGCACGGCACCGCCCCACTCGCCGCCCACCGCCACGCCCTGGACGATGCGCAGGAGCAGCAGGCAGACCGGTGCCAGGGTGCCGGCCTGGCCGTAGGTGGGCAGGGCGCCGATGAGGAAGCTGGCGACACCCATCAGGGACATCGTCACCACGAGCATCCGCTTGCGGCCGAGCCGGTCCCCGAAGTGCCCGAAGACGATTCCGCCCAGCGGCCTGGCCAGGTAGCCGGTGGCGAAGGTGGTGAAGCTGGCGAGGGTGGCGGCCGTGGGACCGAGGTCGGAGAAGAAGACGTGCGGGAAGACCACCGCCGCGGCGGTGGAGTACAGCAGGAAGTCGTAGTACTCGATGACGCTGCCCAGGAAGCTGGAGGTCACCGCCCGGCGCAGTTGCCGGGGTGCGTGTGCTGTCTGGTGGGGAGAAGCGGCCTGCATGTCGTGAGCTCCCTTGCCGGCGCTGAGGTGGGTCAGCCCGAAGCGGATGTGACATCGGTGGCGGGTGACGGGAGTACCCGTCGTACGCGGGGGCTCGCAGCGCTGAGCGGCGAGGGACTGGCGTCGGCGTCCTGACGGCCGACCCCGGAATGTGGGGCATCTTTTTTGCCCGCGTCGAGATTCTGACCAACATTGCTCGACTCGTCTACCCTCCGGGCACGACGTTCCAAGACGACGAGACGTTCGCGGCCGTGTTCCGTCAGGACTGGGCCGCGGTGCTCAGGGCGTGGTCCAGGAAGCGGTGGGAGGCCGGGGGCAGGGTGCGGGAGGTGGGCCGGGCGATGCCGATGTCGCGGACGGCCTGCACGTCGGTGAGTGCGAGGTAGCGGACGGGGAGGTCCGGGTTGGCCTCCGGATCCGTGACGGTGTCCGGCGCGGCCGGGATCAGGGAGACACCGAGTCCGGACGCCACCAGGCCGCGCAGGGTCTCCACCTCCTCGCCCTCGAAACCGACGAGGGGGCCGAACCCGGCCTGGCGGCACAGGGTCTCGGTGACGCTGCGCAGGCCGTAGCCGGGCTTGAGCACGATGAACTGCTCGTCCGCGACCTCGGCCAGCCGGACGCGCCGGCGCTGTGCGAGGCGGTGGCGGGCCGGGACGGCGAGCCAGAGGGGCTCGACCAGGAGCCGGCGCCAGGTGATCAGCGGATGGCCGGGGTCCCGGCCGGTGATGATCAGGTCCGCGGTGGCGTCCAGGAGGTGCTGGGCGAGGCCGTTCTCGTCGGCTTGGTGCAGTTCGAACCGGACGGCGGCGAAGCGCTGCCGGAACCCGGTGACCAGCCTCGGTACCAGCCAGGTGCCCAGGGTGTGCAGGAAGGCCAGCGAGACCACGCCCGCGTCGGGGTCGACGACCTCGGCCACGGCCCGCCGCCCCCGGTCGTAACTGTCGAGCACGGTGTCGACGTACTCCTTGAACACCCGCCCGGCCGGGGTGAGTCGCAGCACCCGGCCGACCCGCTGGAGGAGTTCCGCGCCGACCTCGCTCTCCAGCCGGTTCAGGGCCCGGGACAGGGCGGGCTGGGTGATGTGGGCGGCGGCCGCGGCCTCCGTGACCGTCATGCCCTCGGCCACGGCCTGGAAGGAGCGGAGTACCTGGAGATCCATGCTCCCATTCTCGTGCCGCATCGGACGGGCCGTATCGAGGCGCAGGAGGCATGGGCGGCTCCCGGCCGGTCAGACGGCCCTGATCGGCGGGTACACCGGCTGCCACATGGCGGCCCTGACCCGCTTCTCCACGGAGTCGTCGACGGTCGTGCCGGCCACTCCGTCGGCGGCCGCGGCCCGGGCCACCGCCACCGCGACCGCCACCGAGGTCTCGCGCAGCTGGTCGGTGAGGGGCAGGATCGGCGCGCCCGGGCCGTCGGTGTCCGTCTGGCCGGCGACGGCGTGCGCGGCCGCGACCAGCATGCCGTCGGTGACCCGGGTGGCCCGGGCGACGATCGCGCCGAGGCCGAGGCCGGGGAAGACCAGCGCGTTGTTGGCCTGCCCGATCCGGTACACGACCCCGTCCTGCTCGACCGGGCGGAACGGGCTGCCGGTGGCGATCAGGGCGCGGCCGTCGGTCCAGGCCAGCAGGTCGGCTGGGACCGCCTCGGCCAGGTCCGTCGGGTTGGACATCGGCAGCACGATGGGGCGCTCGGTGTGGGCGGCCATCGTGCGGACGATCTCCTCGGTGAAGGAGCCGCCCTGGCCGGAGGTGCCGATCAGGACCGTCGGCCGGACCCGCCCGACCACCTCGGCCAGCGCGATGCCGCCGACCTTCTCGTCCCGCCGCCAGTCGGCGACCTCGACGGACGGGCGGGCGTAGCGAACCTGGAAGTCGCGCAGGTCCTCCTGGTCCGCGGTGAGCAGGCCGTGGCGGTCGACGCCGAAGATGCGGGCGGTGGCCTCCTCGGTGCTCAGCCCGTCGGCGACCATGGCGTCCCGCAGCTGGTCGGCGATGCCGATGCCGGCGGTGCCCGCGCCGAAGATCACCACCCGGTGGTCGCGCAGCGGAGTCCCGCTGGCCTTCACCCCGGAGAGCACGGCGGCGAGGTTGACGGCACCGGTGCCCTGGACGTCGTCGTTGAAGGTGAACTCGGTCGGGCGGTAACGCTCCAGGATACGGCGGGCGTTGGAGGCGCCGAAGTCCTCCCAGTGCAGCAGGGCGTTCGGGAAGAGCCGGCGGGCGGTGGTGACGTAGGCGTCGATGAAGGCGTCGTACGTCTCCCGGTCCACGCGCGGGTGCCGGTTGCCGAGGTAGAGCGGGTTGTCGAGGAGTTCCTGCCGGTTGGTGCCGACGTCCAGCATCACCGCCAGGGTGCGGTTCGGGTCGATGCCCGCCGCGGCGGTGTAGACGGCGAGCTTGCCCACCGAGATGTCGATGCCGCCGACTCCCCAGTCGCCGATGCCGAGGATCGCCTCGCCGTCCGTGGCGACGATCAGGTCGACGTCGTCGGGGCCCAGACCGGCGGCCGTCAGCGCGCCCTCGATCTCCTCCGGGGCGTGCACCGACAGGTACACGCCGGCCGGGCGCCGGTACTCGTTGCTGTAGTGCTGGATCGCCTTGCCGACGGTGGGGGTGTAGACGATGGGCAGCATCTCGTCGAGGTGGTCGCCGAGCAGGCGGTAGAAGAGCACCTGGTTGCGGTCGTGCAGCCCGGTGAGGTTGACGTTCTTGGCCAGGTCGGTCGGCTGCGCCGCGTACTGCCGGTAGGCCCGCTCGGCCTGCTGCTCCAGCGTCAGCACCGCCGGCGGCACCAGGCCCACCAGGCCCAGCGACCGGCGTTCCTCCGAGGTGAAGGCGGTGCCCCGGTTGAGGCGCGGCTGGGAGAGCACGGCACGACCGCGGTCGGTGGTCTCGATGCGCCCCTCTTCGGCATTCCACTGGGTCGTCATGATCGGCTCCTTGCCGTTTCCGTATCGCTTCCAGGATCGCGTCCGGGACGCTCCGGGTCGCTCCGGGTCGCTTCCGGGGAACTGGTGATGCCGGCAAGCCTCGGCCGTCGGGCATGCATGCGTCCAATGCCTGGGACGCGGATGATCCATGAACCTCGCGCATGGGTGGTGCGTCACCTGCGTGTTTCACGGACTCCGGGCGGCGGCCCACGACCCGTTTGTGGCGCGCATCGCAGTGGAGACCGGGTGACGGGGCTCCTCGGCGGTCAGCCGCGGCGGGCGGTGGCGTAGGCGCGTTCGAGTTCCGCGACCGTGCTGAGGAAGTCGGCGCCCCGCAGCCGGTGCAGGGTCTCGGTGGCGAGGCGGTCGAGCGTGGTCCAGAGGTCGGCGAGCGGCTCGCGGAGCGCCTCGCCGTCGGCGGTGAGCGAGACGATGAAGGCCCGGCGGTCGTGCTCGGCGCGGGCCCGGGCGACCAGACCGGCGTCCTCCATGCGGCGGATCGACCGCGAGACCGTGGAGTGGTCGAGCCCGACCGCCTGCTGCAGCTCGGCCTGGGTCTGGCCGTCCCGGTCGAAGAGCCGCATCAGGATCAGTTCCTGACCGGGGTGCAGGCCGAGCTTCAGGAGGAGTTCGGCGCCGTAGCCGTGCAGTTCGCGGGAGAGCGCGAAGAGCCCGAAGCTGACCGGGGCGCGCTCGACGAGGCTGGGCCGAGGCATCACCGGGTCGGGCTTCGCGGCTGGCATGGTGCTCCTCGTCTGACGGGCGGTGGCGGGCGGTGGCGGGCGGTGGCGGGCGGTGGTGGAAGACGGTGGGAGGCGGCGGGCGGAAACTCGCCGCCCGGCCGCTTCCGGGGCTGGGAATACCTTAGTCGGAGCGGGTGTTGAGAGCCGGTTCTCCGGCGGACTTCCGAGGGTCTGCGCATGTCCGGAACCGCACTGCACCCCCGAACAAGTTGCTTGCTTAGGCAAGCTATTCGGGGCTACGGTGAACGCGTTGCGCCGGGCGGGAGCCGATGGGGCGGATCGCCCTGGCCTGCCCGGAACCGTTCCGAAAGGAATCGACATGTCATCCAGCTCCGCATCCGGAACCGACCGCCGTTCGTTCCTCGCCAGAGTCGCCGCGGCCACCGCCGTACCGGCTGCCGCGGCCCTGGTCGCCGGCGGCACCGCGACGACGGCCTCGGCGGCCACCGCGCGCGCCTCGGCCGCCGGCTCCTCCGGTGCCGGCCTGCCGGACTACGCGCCGGTGCCCGCGGGCTCCCTCGGCCCGGCGGTGAACAGCCAGGGCTACTACGTGGGCCGCGTCCAGCGCAATCTCTACTGGGTGACCGACGGCGACTACCAGGCCGCCTTCCTCACCATCCGGGACGGGGTCGTGCTGTTCGACGCCCCGCCGACCATCGGCCACAACCTGCAGCGCGCGATAGACGAGATCGCCGCCGCCAACGGCACCAGCAACAAGGTCACCCACATCGTCCACTCGCACCACCACTCCGACCACGTCGGCGCGTCCGGGCTCTTCGGCAAGCACGTGGTCCGGATCGGGCACGAGGAGAACCGCCGGCTGCTGCTGCGCGACAACAACCCGAACAAGCCCGCGCCCGACGTCACCTTCGCCGACCGCTACACCCTGCACGTCGGCGGCGAGCGGGTCGAACTCGCCCACCACGGCAGCAACCACGCGCCGGACAACATCTACATCCGGTTCCCGCACCACGACACGCTGATGCTGGTTGACATCACCATCCCGGGCTGGGCCCCGTTCGGCGCGCTCAACTACAGCGAGGACATCCAGGGTTACCTCGCCGCTCCGGCCAAGGCGCTGTCGTACCCCTGGAAGCACCACATCGCCGGTCACATGGGGCGGCTCGGCACCCGGGCCGACGTCACCGTGCACCAGCAGTACATCGACGACCTGACCGCGTCGATCGAGCAGGTCCTCGGGACCGTCGACTACGGCGTCTATGCGGCGAAGTACGGCAACAACATCTGGGCCGTCGTCAAGACGTGGCTCGACGAGGTCTGCCGGCAGGCGGCGGCCCCGGTCGCGGCCAAGTACACCGGCACGCTCGCCGCGGCCGACGTCTTCACCGAGAGCAGCGCCTTCTCGCTGGTGGAGTCCCTCCGGCTGGACCTGGGCCTGGGCAGCGCCATCCACGACTGACCGGGTTTCGGTTCCCCATCCCCAGATAATTGCTTACGCGAGCAACAGAGACGGCCGGTGCGGTACGTCGACGGCCGGGGCAGCCGCCGGCGTACCGCACCGGCGCACGCGTCGCCGCCCGCACCCACCACCGCCCCACCCTCACCATCGTCTGGAGCACTTGATGTCCGAAACCCCCACCACCCCCAGGGTCGCCGTCGTCGTGGGCGGGGCCGGGGCCATCGGCGGCGCCATCGTGCGCGAGCTGACCGCGCGCGGCCATGTCGTACGGGTCCTGGACCGCGCCGGCGACATCGTCTGCGACCTGGCCGACGCCGAGGACGTACGGGCGGGCGCGCGCCGCGTGCTGGCCGAGCACGGGCGGTGCGACGTGCTGGTGCACGCGGCCGCCGCCACCGACCTGATGGAGGTGGAGACCGTCGACCTGGACGCCTGGCGCCGGGTCCAAGCGGTCAACGTCGAGTCCGCGGTGCTGCTCGCCCAGGCGTTCGTGCCCGGGATGCGGGAGCGCGGCTTCGGCCGGATCGTGCACATCGTCTCCGACACCTTCTGGAAGCCGCCGAGCCCGGATCTGCTGGCGTACGTGACCAGCAAGGGCGCACTGACCGGCCTCACCCGGTCGCTCGCCGCCTCGCTCGGGCGGTACGGGATCGCGGTGACCGGCGTGGCGCCCGGGCTGACCCGGACCGCGTCCACGGCGTACCAGGCGGACGCCGCCTTCGAGGCCTCGCGGGCCGGGCAGGCGCTGCCCCGCGCGCTGACGCCCGAGGATGTGTCGGCGACGGTCGGCTTCCTGGCGGGCGACGCGGCCGAGGCGCTGACCGGTCAGATCCTGACCGTGGACGGCGGGGGCCTGTTCACGTGAACCGTGGACCGGATCGCTCGACTTATGTGGCTAGCCAAGTAATTATGTGGCTAGCCACATTAATGCGTGGCCCACTTCGCATCACGATGGGAAACGAACCATGAGCGAGCCCCTTTCCGCTGCCGACCTGGTGCAGCGCAGCCTCGACATCTTCCTCTCCAAGGACATGAAGGCCTGGGCGGACCAGTGCGACGAGAACGTCGTCGTCGAGTTCCCCTTCGCCCCCGAGGGCAGCCCCGCCCGGCTGGAGGGCCGGGCGGCCGTCTACGAGTACCTGAAGGGCTACCCCGACCTCATCGACGTGCACCGGATCACGTCGGCGACCGTCCACGCCACCGACGACCCGGACACGGCCGTCGCCGACTGGAGCGTCACCGGCCGGGTGCTGGCCAACGGGAACCCGTACGACATGAGCTACGCGACGTTCGTGACGTTCAAGGACGGCAGGATCGTCAGGTACCGCGAGTACTGGAACCCGCTGGCGTTCCTCAAGGCGCTGGGCGGCGAGAGCTTCTAGGCGTTCCGCCGGAGGTGCCGCGATGGGGCGTCTGCCGGCTGCGGCGCCGTGGTGGCTGGTCGCGCCCGCGCGGCGGAGCCGCATATGGATACGACTCGCGCCCCTTCGGGGGCGCTGTCGCTCACGCCGCCGGTCGGATCAGCCCCGACTCGTAGGCGAAGGTCACCGCCTGCACCCGGGCGCGGGCGCCGATCTTCGCGAGGACGTTGCTGACGTGGGTCTTCACGGTGGTCGGGGCGATGGACAGCCACTGCGCGATCTCGGCATTGGTCCAGCCGGCGGCCACGGCGATCAGGACGTCGCGCTCGCGCTGGGTGAGGGCGCCGAGTCCCGAGGTGCGGGGGAGGGGGCGCACGGTGTGCTGCTGGCGGACGGCGTCGATGAGCGCACGGGTCAGACCGGGCGTGATGACGGCGTCGCCGGCGGCCACCACCCGGATGGCCGCGGTCAGTTCGGCCGGGTCGGCGTCGTCGAGCAGGAAGCCGCCGGCGCCCGCCCGCAGGGCCGCCCAGGCATCCGCCTCCTGCTCGGCCGCGGTCAGCACCAGGACCCGGGAGAGGGCCGCCGCCTCGCCGGTGAAGCCGGGGGCGCGGGTCCGGGCGGCCGGGCGGGCGATGCGCCGGATGGTGTCGATCGCGTCCGCGCGGGCGAGGTGGCTGTCCATCAGGACGACGTCAGGGTGGAGGGCGGCGCTCGCACGGATCGCCTCGTCCCCGTCCGCCGCCTCCCCGACCACCGTCAGACCGGGCTCGGCGGCGAGGAGCATGCGCAGGGCGAGGCGCTGGAGGGATTGGTCGTTGACGACGAGTACGGAGACCATGCCTGTCTTCTCCATGCGAGGTCCGTTCCGTGAACGAAACAGTTTCGTTCACATGCTACGCCTGGAACCGGCGCATCGGGAGAGGGGGGTCCCACCACCCGGCGGCCGGTGCCAGGAGCGGCGGTCCGGCCTACTTGGCGCGGACCAGTCCGGCGTCGTACGCCGTGATCACGGCCTGGATCCGGTCCCGTGCCCCGATCTTGGCGAGGACCCGGCCGACGTGCTTCTTGACGGTCGACTCGGTGAGCACGAGGCGCTCGGCGATCTCGGTGTTGTTCCAGCCCATGCCGATGGCGACCAGGACCTCGCGCTCGCGGTCGGACAGCGAGCGCAGCCGGGGGTCCTCGACGGCGGCGGTGGGCGCCAGTACCCGGTGGGCGTAGGCGTCCAGGAGGCGCCGGGTCAGCGAGGGCGCCACCACGGCCTCGCCGCTGGCCACCGCGTGGATGCCCGCGACCAGCTCCTCCGGGCGGGCGTCCTTGAGCAGGAAGCCGCTGGCCCCCGCGCGCAGCCCGTCGTACGCGTACTCGTCGAGGTCGAAGGTGGTCACGATGAGGACGCGGGTGCGGCCGCCGGTGGCGACGATCCGCCGGGTCGCCTCCAGGCCGTCCATGCCGGGCATCCGGATGTCCATGAGGACGACGTCCGGCCGCAGTTCGGCGGCGAGCCGCACGGCCTCCGCGCCGTGCTCCGCCTCACCGACCGGCTCGAGACCGGGCGTGCCCTCCAGCAGCATCCGCACGCCCATCCGCTGCAGCGGCTGGTCGTCGGCGATCAGTACGGTCGTCACAGCTGCTCTCCCGGAGCCGGCGGGGCGGGTGGTGCGGGCGATGCGGGCGATCCGGGTGGCGCGGAGGGCACGTCGAGGACGACGTCGACCAGCCAGCCGGAGCCGCCCTCGCGCGGCCCGGCGACGACCGTGCCGCCGTACATCGCGGCCCGCTGCCGGATGCCGACCAGGCCGTGACCGGCGGTGTCGTCGGACGGCTCCGGCTCCGGCGCCGTGCCGGTGTCCGCGACCCGGACCCGCACCTCGCCGGGCGCGACGGCCACCCTCACCTCGGCGGACGCGCCCGGCCCCGCGTGCCTGAGGGTGTTGGTCAGCGACTCCTGGACGATCCGGTAGACGGTGAGCTGGACGCCGTCGCCCAGCGCGTCCGGGTCGCCCACCGTCCGGTACGTCACCGGCAGTCCCGCCGCCCGGACCCGGGCCAGCAGCGGGTCCAGGTCCGCGATGCCCGGCTGCGGCGCGAGCGGCCGTTCGTCGTCGGCGCCCTCGCGCAGCACGCCGAGGACCCGGCGCAGTTCGCTCATCGCCTGCCGACCGGTGTCGCCCAGGATCCGCAGGGACTCCGCGGACCGCTCGCCCCGGTTGCCGGCGAGGACCGCCGCGCCGTCGGCGACGCTGACCATCACGGAGAGGTTGTGGCCGACGATGTCGTGCATCTCCCGCGCTACCCGGGACCGCTCGGCGGCCGCGGTCAGCCGCACCCGCTGCTCCTGCTCGACCTCCAGCTGCCGGGCGCGGTCCTCCAGGGCCGCCAGGTACAGCCCCCGGATCCGGACCGTCAGGCCGACGGCGACCGCCGCGGTCATGGTGCCCAGCAGGAAGAAGGAGCCGAGCAGCGGATGCTCGATCGGCGCCAGGGCGTAGACGGCCAGGGCCAGCGAGCCGACGCTCAGGCCGACCGCCCAGCCCAGTACGCGCAGGGAGCCGTTGCGGGCCAGGGTGTACAGGGCGATGAGCGTGGCGGTGCCCGCCCGCAGCCAGACCCCCGCCGACCACTCGACCAGGTTCACCGCGAGGATCGTGAAGTACACGGTGGCCGGGGCCCGGCGGCGCCACCACAGCGGAACGACCAGCGCGGCGACGAAGACGTACAGGACAGCGGGCCGCAGCGCGTCCCGGGCGGCCTCGTCCCCGAAGGGGGATCCGTGGTCGACCATCAGCAGGTCCGGCAGGCTGACCAGCAGCATGAACAGCACCGTCGCGGTGTCGAGCAGCCACGGATGCCGCCGGTCCAGCTGCCGGCGGCGGCTGCGGTCACGCAGCATCCGGCCCAGCAGCGGATGCGCCCAGGCCGCGTCGAACCCGGGGGACGGCGTGCTCGCCGTCCCCCGGGCGGTGTCCCCGGCGGCTGCCGCGCGGTGCGGCGGACTCATGTCGACCATTGTCCTCGGGTCCAGGGGTGTCGGGTGTGCCGGGCCCGGCTCAGACGTCGGTCCTGACCAGCCGGTACGCCGCCCCGGCCAGGGTCAGGGCGACCCAGCCGGCGAAGACCGCGATGCCCGCCCCGGGCGACAGGGCGTCGGAGGACTGGTGCAGCGCGTACACCGCCTCGCCGGCGTTGCTCGGGAAGTAGGGGCTGAGGGTGTCGTACCAGGAGTCCGGCAGCAGCGAGGCCAGGCCGGGCAGGATCAGCAGGATGCCGACCAGGGAGGCGATGGCCCCGGCGGAGTTGCGCAGCAGCACGCCCAGCGCCACGCCGAAGACGGCGACCAGACCGAGGTAGAGGCCGGCTCCGGCGAGGCTGCGCAGCACCCCGTCGTCGCCCAGCGACAGGGAGATCTTCTCGCCGTCCAGACCGGGCGAGCCCAGACCGAACGCGGCCAGCGCGCCGAGCGTGCTGAGGACCAGGGCGATCGGGCCGAGCACGGCGGCCTTCGCCCACAGCACCGGGAGCCGGCGCGGGACGGCGGTGAGCGTGGACCGGATCATGCCGGTGCTGTACTCGCCCGCCGACAGCAGCACCCCGAGCACGCCCACGGCCAGCGACGCGAAGGTCACGCCGGTCAGGGCCAGGCTGACCGCGTCGCTCGCGCCGGTGTCCCGGCCGGGCGGGCCGCCCGCCGTGGTGCCGGCGCTGTAGGTGTAGCTGGCGATCGTCCCGAACAGGACCAGCAGGAACACGGCGACCGCGAGGGTGATCCAACTGGAGCGCAGCGACCAGAACTTGGCCCACTCCGAGCGCAGCACCCGGCCGCCGGTCACCTTGTAGGTCGTCGGGCGGGCGGGGGCGATGCTGGTGACGGTCATCAGGCGGCCTTTCGTGCGGTGCCGGCCGGAGCGCTCTGGTACTCGACCACGTCCCGGGTGAGGTCCATGAACGCCGTCTCCAGCGAGACGGCCTGCGGGGTCAGCTCGTACAGCGTCACGCCGTGCAGGGCGGCGATCGTCCCGATCTCCCGGGCGTCCCGGCCCGCGACCAGCAGCTCCTCGGCGGACGAGGAGGTGATCGTGACGTCGGGTCCGGCCAGCAGCGAGCGCAGCCGCACGGGCTCGCCGGTGACGACCTTCACGCCACCGCCGCCCGCCTCCCGGGTGAAGTCCTCGACCGTGGTGTCCGCGAGCAGCCTGCCCCGGCCGATGATCACCAGGTGGTCGGCGATCAGCGCGGTCTCGCTCATCAGGTGCGAGGAGAGCATCACGGCCCGCCCCTCGTCGGCCAGTTGACGCAGCAGGTTGCGGACCCAGAGCACGCCCTCGGGGTCGAGGCCGTTGACCGGTTCGTCGAGCATCACGATCGCCGGGTCGCCGAGCAGCGCCGAGGCGATGCCGAGCCGCTGGCCCATGCCGAGCGAGAAGGCACCGACCCGCTTGCCGGCCACGCTGGTGAGCCCGGCCAGCTCGATGACCTCGTCGACGCGGCGGCGCGGAATGCCGTGCGTGTACGCGAGCGCCAGAAGGTGGTTGAGCGCGCTGCGCCCCGGGTGCACGGACTTGGCCTCCAGGAGGCTGCCGATCTCGTGCAGGGGCGCGGAGTGCCCGGCGTAGGAACGGCCGTTGACGGTGACCGAGCCGCGGGTGGGCGCGTCCAGGCCGACGATCATCCGCATCGTCGTGGACTTGCCCGCGCCGTTGGGGCCGAGGAAGCCGGTCACCTCGCCGGGCTTCACGGTGAAGCTGAGACGGTCGACGACGGTCTTGTCGCCATAGCGCTTTGTCAGTTCGCGCGCTTCGATCATGGAGCTGGGCCTTCCTGCCTCGCACTCGGCCGCGGTCGGTCTCGTCGCGGTGTCTGCTGTCGAAGGTAGGAGCGGGCGGCCTTTGGACCCTGGGACCCGGGGGGAATCTTCGGCGGGGGACTGGTACCGGGGTACCAATGGCCGGTCATCCCCAGGGGCGACCTCGCGGGCGGGTGGCCGTGCGACCGCGCGTCCGGGCGACCGGCCGTCGGGCCATGGTTCATATCTCGCATGGCCATGGCCAGACGGCCGATTCACAGGGGCGGACCGCTTCTGCCGGTCCGCGGGCGCTCGCGTCCTTCGAGCGCACCCGCGTCGAGGGCGTGATCGTGACGCTGGGCGCGGGATCGGAGTGGACGGTGACCGGCACGTCGTACCTGACGAAGCTGGTCGTCGACGCCGACGCGACGGTGCGGGCGCGGGCGGGCCGGACCCTCACCCTCACGGTCGACGGCACACCGACCGCCCTCACCCCCCGGCACCACCTGCACGGGCGCGCTCACTCTCACTCCCGCGTGAGCGCGGCGACCCCGGCAGACGGGCCGCGGGGAACCCGGGGCGAGAAAAGTGTTATCCCGGAACCCCGTACTCCGTCTCCACACTGTGATCCCCGACATTGCCAAGGCCACCGCCCCTGCTGAGAAGGTGCGGTTATGAGGACGGACGTGCAGCTGTCGCGGCAGTGGCGGGCGACGGTCGCGGCCGCGCAGGCGGGCGACCGGCGTGCGCTGGACGAACTGGTCGAGGGCTGGCTGCCGTTGGTCTACAACGTGGTCGGCCGCGCCCTCAACGGCCACGCCGACGTGGACGACGTCGTCCAGGAGACGATGCTGCGCGCCGTCGACAACCTCGGCACCCTGCGCGACCCGGACAGCTTCCGGTCCTGGCTGGTGGCCATCGCCATGCGGCAGATCCGGGACCGGGCGCGCCGCAGGCAGGACCGGAAACTGGACGAGGCGGTCCCGGACGGCACCGCCGACTTCGCCGAACTCACCGTGCTGCGGCTCCAGTTGGAGGGGCAGCGGCGAGAGGTCGCGGAGGCCGTGCGCTGGCTGGACGCCGAGGACCGGCAGCTGGTGTCCTTGTGGTGGCTGGAGGTGTCGGGCGAACTCACCCGGCGCGAACTGGCGTCGGCCGTCGGCATCAACCGGCAGCACGCCGCTGTCCGCGTGCAGCGGATGAAGGAGCGGCTGGAGACCTCGCGCGGCATCGTGCGCGCGCTGGACGGGGCCTGCCCCGAACTGCGCGAGCTGACCGCCCGCTGGGACGGGCGGCCCGACTCCGTCTGGCGCAAGCGGCTGGCCCGGCACATCCGGGGCTGCGGCTACTGCGGCGACACCCGTGACTCCGTCGTACCGGCGGAACGGCTGCTGGTCGGGATCGCCCTGGTGCCGGTCCCGGTCGGATTCGCGTTGTCGCTGGCGCTCGGCTCCAAGACGGCGGCCGCGGCCGCGGGCGGTTCCGCGTCCGCCGGCTGGTCGGCGAAGGTGCTGGGCGCGCTGGCCAAGCCGGCGGTGGCGGTGACCGCCGGGGCGACGATCGTGGCGGGCGGCGCGTATGTCGTCGTACGGACGCCGCACGACCCGGCGCCGCGGACCGCGGTGTCGCCGACGGCGGCGGTCACGCGTGCGGTGCCGCAGGCGCCGGCCACCACTCCCTCGCCGCCCTCTTCCGCCCCGCCGTCCTCCTCCCCGTCCCCGTCCTCCTCGGCTTCGGCGAGCGCGGCGGTCTACGGCTCGGTCGTCGACGCGGCCGACACGGCGCCGGACCCGGACACGAAGCCGGGTGCGCTGCCGCACCGGCCGGAGGGCGGGATCACCAGCAGCGGCGGGGCACACGCGGTGCTGAACCACCGCGGCGACAGCGTGACCCTCAGTGGACAGGGCTATGTGCTGGTCCGCTGGCAGATCTCACCGCAGTACCGGGCCGGGAGCCTGGTGATGCCGAGCTGGACCGGGCTGAAGGGGAAGATCTTCCACGTGGCGTCCGGGGGCGGGCGGCGGATGGACGACCGGGTGAGCACGACGGACACGTCCGCGACGGGGATGGGGAACTCGGCGGTCGGGTATGCGGTGCTGCCGTCGGGGGCGCAGCAGATGTGGCAGAACGAGTACTACTACGTCGACGGCAGCGTGACGTTCACGGTGAACGAGCGGGGGGCCGACTACGGGGTGAGCGTGTTTCCGTCGTCGTGGGACACGGTGGAGAAGGATGTTCTTTCCGGGCCGCCGGAGGGGGCGACTCGGTACGGGCTGGTGCGGGACGACGGGACCGATGCGGCGCCGGTTCCGCAGTATGCGACGCGGTCGGTGCCGGGTGATCCGGCGACGGTGGCTCAACGGTCGCGGGTTTAGCGCGGGCCGGTGGGGGCTTGTCCCGCCCGCGCGGCGGAGCCGCATGTCAGGTACAGCCCCGCGCCCCTGACGGGGCGCCTCAGCGCATGGAGTCGAGAAGATCCACCCTGTTGGTCGTGATGGAGTCGACGCTCATGTCCAGCAGGCGGCGCATCGAGCGGCGGGTGTCCGGGGTCCAGCAGGAGACCAGGTGGCCGGTGCGGTGGACGTGTTCGACCAGTCCGGGGTCGAGCAGACTGAAGCGGTAGTTCAGGTGGCGGGGGCGGATCGCGGCCAGGAGCGCGGGGCGGGTCGGGGCCAGGGTCTTGCGGGTCAGGGCGATCTCGGCGGACGGGTCGGCCGCCCGGACCGCCAGCATCGCGACGGCGTCCCCCGTGTAGTAGACGCGGTCCGTCGCGTCGCACTCCCGGGCCACGGCCACGATCCTCGCCACCGCCCGCTCGCTCGGGTCCCCGGGCAGGTCGAGCATCACCCGGCTGCCCTCCGTCGCCGTCAGCGCCTCGGCGAGGGTCGGGACACCGCCCGCGGTGAGGCCGCGCACCTCGTCCGCCGACAGGGTGCGCAGCGGGCGGTCGTGCTCCCACAGCCGCTTGAGCGTGTCGTCGTGCAGGAGGACGGGAACGCCGTCCCGGGTGAGCCGTACGTCCGTCTCCACCGCGTCCGCGCCCCGGCGGAGCGCGGAACGCAGGGAGTCGAGCGTGTTCTCGCGGAAGCGGTAGGGGTCGCCGCGGTGGGCCACGGCGGTCACGGTCTGCATGAGCCCATGGTCTCAGGGTTCGGCAGGGGTTCCGCAGCGGTTCCGCCGGGGATCGTCAGGAGGCGAGCCACGCCTTCGTGTAGGCGTCGATCTCGGCCGAGATCCTCGCCTTGCCCGCCAGGTCCAGGAAGGACGCCTCCACCGCGTTCTTGGCGAGGTCCGCGACGCCGCGCTCGTCGAGGCCGAGGAGGCGGGCGGCGACGGCGTACTCGTTGTTCAGGTCGGTGCCGAACATCGGCGGGTCGTCGGAGTTGACCGTGACCAGGACCCCGGCGGCCACGAAGTCCTTGATCGGGTGCTCTTCGAGGGTGCGGACCGCGCGGGTGGCGATGTTGGAGGTCGGGCACACCTCGAGCGCGATGCGGTGCTCGGCGAGGTGGGCGAGGAGCTTGGGGTCCTGCGCGGAGCTGGTGCCGTGGCCGATGCGCTCGGCGCCCAGGTAGGTCAGCGCGTCCCAGACCGTGCCGGGGCCGGTGGTCTCACCGGCGTGCGGGACGGAGCGCAGGCCGGCCGCGATCGCCCGGTCGAAGTACGGCTTGAACTGCGGCCGGGGCACGCCGACCTCGGGGCCGCCGAGACCGAACGAGACCAGGCCCTCCGGGCGGAGCCGGTCGTCCGTCGCCAGCCGTGCCGTCTCCTCGGCGGCCTCCAGACCCGCCTCGCCGGGGATGTCGAAGCACCAGCGCAGCACCGTGCCGAACTCGGCCTCCGCCGCCTTCCGCGCGTCCTCGATCGCGTCCATGAAGGCCCGCGCGTCGATCCCGCGCCGGGTGGACGAGAACGGGGTGATCGTCAGCTCGGCGTAGCGCACCTGCTGGCGGGCCAGGTCACGGGCCACCTCGTAGGTGAGCAGCCGGACGTCCTCGGGCGTGCGGATCAGGTCGACCACCGACAGGTAGACGTCGATGAAGTGGGCGAAGTCCGTGAACGTGAAGTAGTCGGCCAGCGCCTCGGGGTCGGTCGGGACCTTGGAGTCGGCGTGCCGGGCGGCCAGTTCCGACACGATGCGGGGGGAGGCGGAGCCGACGTGGTGGACGTGCAGTTCGGCCTTGGGCAGTCCCGCGATGAAGGCGTGCACATCGCGCGGGGCGGCGGATTCGGCGAGACGGTCGGACAAGGGTTCCTCCCCGGAACGGCGCGGGCCGCCCATGGCGGGGTACGGCCGTGGGGCCCGACGCGGTGATCGGCTGATCGGTGACTCGGGGTCATCGTAGGCCGGGCCGGAGGTCGGCCGGGGGCCGGGCCGTAGCATGGCGGCGGCATGCGCGCAGGAGAGGGGACATCACACGATGGCTGACGAGGTGCCGGAGACTCCGAAGGTACGGCTGGACAAGGGGGACGACGCCGGGGCGGGGCCGGAGGCACCGGTGACACCGGCGTCGGTCCATGAGCAGCGGACGGTCGCGGCGATACCGGGGCCGGACGGCTCCGCCGACGCACCGGCGCAGGGCTGGGCCAACCCCTTCGCCGCGCCGTCCGACACGCGCCCGGCTCCGCCGGCCAACCCCTTCGCAGCGCCGGATCCCGCCGCACCGGCACCCAACCCCTACGCCCCGCCCGCGCCGCAGCCGCAGAGTGCGGCGGTGCCGCCACCGCCGATCGCCCCGAACGGGCCCGGTCAGGTCCCCTACGGCTACCCCGGTGGCCCTGCCTCCGCCCCGCCCGCGCCGGGTTACGGCTATCCCGGCGGGCCGCTGCCGTCGTATCCGGCGCCGGGGCCGGGAGGTTACGGCGGCTGGCCGGGGATGCAGCCGGCGCCCGACAACGGACTCGGGACGGCCGCCATGGTGACGGGGATCATCAGCGCGATCGGGTTCTGTCTGGCACCGGTCGCGCTGGTGATGGGGGTGCTGGCCATCGTGTTCGGGTCGATCGGGCGGGGGCGGGTGAAGCGGGGTGTGGCGACGAACGGCGGGCAGGCGCTGGCCGGGATCATCTGCGGGTCGGCGGGGCTGGTGCTGGCCGCGGCGTTCATCACGCTGATCGTGGTGGCGGGGAGCCAGGCGAACCAATAGAGGTCGTCGTTCGGGTGCGGGTGGGTGGGGGCTGGTGGCGCCCACGCGGCGGAGCCGCACATGGACACAGCCCCGCGCCCCTCAAGCGGGACCAGTTCCGTCGATTGGAAGCCCCGCCCCTTTCATCGTCATGCCCCCGCCACCCGCAACCGCTCCCTCGCCTCCATCAACGCGAACCCCAGAAGGTTCAGCCCCCGCCACCGCGCCGGATCCTCCGCCCCCGCATCCGTCGCCGTCAGGCCGATCCCCCACACGCGGTCCATCGGGCTCGCCTCCACCAGGACCCGGTCGCCGGTTCCCAGGAGGAAGTCCCGTAGCCCGGGCTCGGCGGCGAACTTGTGCACGCTGCCCTCGGTGACGATGCCGAGGCGCTCCCGCTGCCATATCGCCTCGTCGAAGCCCCGGACCAGCCGGCCCGCCTTCTTCGCCTCGGCGGGGTGCCCCGCCGCCAGGACCGCGCGTTCCGCGTCCGTGTCCCCGAAGAGGCGGGCCTTCTCCGCCATCATCCAGTGCTCGGCGGTCGCGTATTCCACACCGTCGACCACGAAGCGTGACGGCCACCACTGGCTCAGGCAGCTCGCCGAGACCTGCCCGTCCGGTCGCGGCCGGTGTCCCCAGAAGTGCAGGTACCTGATCCTGGCCCCCGCCTGGACCGCCCTGATCAGGGCCTCCACAGAATCGATCTTCGCCATGCACGCCAGTCTGGCAGCCACCACTGACACTCCGTCCCGCCTTTTCACTGCCGACTCGACACCTGGTCGACAGATTCCGTCGCGTAACCAAAAGGCAACAACGGAATCACTTGTTGGTCGCCCCCTGCTCTGTCAGGATCGGCAGTCAAATCGAGCTGGAGCTACGCCACCCGCCTCTCGGACGGGGTGACGGCGGAGGAGAAGCGACATGGACAACCCGGGCACCGCCACCCCGGAGACCTTCCCCGCGCAGGAGCGGCTCGCGGACGGCGCGCAGTACATCGCGGGACGGTTCGCCAAGGGCACGTCGGGCCGTACGCACGCCGTCGTGGACCCGGCCACCGGCGCGGAGGTGTACACGTACGAGCTGGCCGGCACCGAGGACGTCGACCGGGCCGTGGCCGCCGCGCGGGCCGCCTTTCCGGGGTGGGCCGGGACGACCCCCGGCGAGCGGTCGGACGCGCTGCACCGGTTCGCCGCCGTGCTCGCCGACCGTGCCGAGGAGTTCGCCCGCGCCGAGTCGCTCCAGTGCGGCAAGCCGCTGAAGCTCACCCGCGAGTTCGACGTGCCGGGGACCATCGACAACACCGCGTTCTTCGCGGGGGCCGCACGGCACCTCCAGGGGCAGGCCGCCGCCGAGTACTCCGGCGACCACACGTCGTACATCCGCCGTGAGCCCATCGGTGTCGTCGGGTCGATCGCGCCGTGGAACTATCCGCTCCAGATGGCGGCCTGGAAGATCCTTCCGGCGATCGCCGCCGGCAACACCATCGTGCTCAAGCCGGCCGAGCTGACCCCGCTGACCTCGCTGCTGTTCGCCGAGGCCGCGACCCTCGCCGGTATCCCCGACGGTGTCGTCAACATCGTCACGGGGACGGGCAAGGAGGCCGGTGAGCACCTCGTCGGGCATCCGGACGTGGCCATGACGTCCTTCACCGGGTCCACCGGCGTGGGCAAGCGGGTCGCCGAGGTCGCCACCGCGACCGTCAAGCGGCTGCACCTGGAGCTCGGCGGCAAGGCGCCCTTCGTGGTCTTCGACGACGCGGATCTGGAGGCGGCCGTGCACGGGGCCGTGGCCGGGTCGCTCATCAACACCGGGCAGGACTGCACCGCCGCCACGCGCGCGTACGTGCAGCGGCCGCTCTACGAGGCCTTCGTCGAGCGCACGGCCGCCCTGATGGAGACCGTGCGGCTCGGGGACCCGTTCGCTCCCGGTACCGACCTCGGGCCGCTGATCTCGCACGCACAGCGGGACCGGGTCGCCGGGTTCGTGGAGCGGGCGCGCGGCTACGCGCGCGTGGTGACCGGCGGCGAGCCGCCGCAGGACGAGCTCAAGAGCGGCGCGTACTACCGGCCCACCCTGATCGCCGACGCGCCGCAGGACAGCGAGATCGTCCAGTCCGAGATCTTCGGTCCGGTGCTGGTCGTTCTGCCGTTCGACGGTGATGATGAGGGCATCCGGCTGGCGAACGACACCCCGTACGGTCTGGCCGCCTCCGCGTGGACCGGCAGCGTCTACCGGGCGAACCGCGCGACCCGCGAGATCAAGGCGGGGTGCGTGTGGGTCAACGACCACATTCCGATCATCAGCGAGATGCCGCACGGCGGCTACAAGGCGTCCGGCTTCGGCAAGGACATGTCGGCGTACTCGTTCGAGGAGTACACCCAGGTCAAGCACGTTATGTTCGACAATACGGCGGTGCCGCGGAAGGACTGGCACCGCACGATCTTCGGGGACCGATAGTCACAGCTCCGGCCGCTGACCCCGGCCATCTTCCCGAAAGGGCATCAAGCGTATGAGGCAGTACGAGCCCGACCGCCTGACACCGGTCGAAGTGACCGCCATGCGGCGCAGTCTCCGTAATGGCCGGGCCGCCATGACCCGTCGGTCGCTGCTGGGCGGCGCGCTCGCGGTGGGCGGTGCCGGGGCGCTGAGCGCCTGCGGCATCCCCGCGGCCGGCAAGTCCCAGGGCGGGGTCTCCGCCGACGACCACTCGGCCACGGAGAAGGTCGTCAACTTCTCCAACTGGCCCGAGTACATCGACGTCGACGACAGCGGGAAGAACCATCCGACCCTGGATGCGTTCCGCAAGCGGACCGGGATCACGGTCAAGTACACCGAGGACATCAACGACAACGACGAGTTCTTCGGCAAGATCCAGCCGCAGCTCGCCGCCGGCCAGGACACCGGCCGGGACCTGATCGTCCTCACCGACTGGCTGGCCGCCCGCATGATCCGGCTCGGCTACGTCCAGAAACTGGACGCGTCGAACCTCCCGCATGCCTTCGCCAACCTGTCGGACCAGTTCCGCAGCCCCGACTGGGACCCGGGCCGGGCCTACTCGTACCCCTGGCAGGGCATCTCGACCGTCATCGCGTACAACAAGAAGGCGCTCGACGGCGTCGAGGTGAAGTCGGTCTCCGACCTGCTCGACAACCCCAAGCTCAAGGGCCGTGTCGGCTTCCTGACCGAGATGCGCGACAGCATCGGCATGACCATGCTCGACATGGGCAAGGACCCGGCGAAGTTCACCGACGACGACTACGACGCCGTCATCGCCCGTCTCCAGAAGGCCGTCGACAAGGGCCAGATCCGCCGCTTCACCGGCAACGACTACACGTCCGACCTCAGCAAGGGCGACTTCGCCGCCTGTATCGCCTGGGCCGGCGACATCGTGCAGCTCCAGGCCGACAGCCCGGACGTCGGCTACGTCATCCCCGACAGCGGCTACATGACGTCGACCGACAACATGCTGGTCCCCAACAAGGCGCGTCACAAGACGAACGCCGAGCGGCTCATGGACTTCTACTACGAGCTCGAACCGGCCGCCGAACTCGCCGCCTACATCAACTACGTGAGTCCGGTCGCCGGCGTGCAGCCGTACCTTGCCAAGATCGACAAGTCGGCGGCCGACAACCCGCTGATCGTGCCCGACAAGGCCATGCAGGCCAGGTCCCACGCCTTCCGCTCGCTGAGCTCGAAGGAAGAGACGGCCTACCAGCAGAAGTTCGCGAAGCTCACAGGGGCGTGACGACACCATGACGACAGACAACAGCGGCGACGTCCGCCTCACCGGCATCGGCAAGACCTACGACAACGGCTTCACCGCCGTACAGCCGATGGACCTGACCGTGCCGCAGGGCTCCTTCTTCGCCCTCCTCGGCGCCTCCGGCTGCGGCAAGACCACCACCCTGCGCATGATCGCGGGCCTGGAGGAGCCGACCAGCGGCACCGTGCACCTCGGCGACCAGGACGTGACCCAGCTGCCGCCGTACAAGAGGCCGGTGAACACCGTCTTCCAGTCGTACGCCCTCTTCCCGCACCTCGACATCTTCGAGAACGTCGCCTTCGGCCTGCGCCGGCGCGGCATCAAGAGCGTGAAGAAGCAGGTCGAGGACATGCTGGAGCTGGTCCAGCTGGGCGAGCAGGCGCGCAAGAAGCCGCACCAGCTCTCCGGCGGCCAGCAGCAACGCGTCGCGGTGGCCCGCGCGCTCATCAACCACCCCAAGGTGCTCCTCCTCGACGAGCCGCTCGGCGCCCTCGACCTCAAACTGCGCCGCCAGATGCAGCTGGAGCTCAAGCGGATCCAGACCGAGGTCGGCATCACCTTCATCCACGTCACGCACGACCAGGAGGAGGCCATGACCATGGCCGACACGGTCGCCGTGATGAACGCGGGACGCGTCGAGCAGCTCGGCTCGCCGGCCGACCTCTACGAGAACCCCAACACCACGTTCGTCGCGAACTTCCTCGGCACCTCGAACCTCATCGAGGCCGAGGTCGACACGAAGAACGGCGACGACATCGTCCTGAAGGCGGGCGGCGGCAAGCTGGTGCTGCCCGAGGCGCGATGTTCGGCGCCGACCACGACCGGCGGCAAGGTGCTGGTCGGGGTCCGGCCGGAGAAGATCTCCCTCACGCACGCGGACGACGCGGGCTCCATCCCCGAGGGCCGCAACCGGATCACCGGCAAGGTCGCCGACGCCAGCTTCATCGGCGTCTCCACGCAGTACGTCATCGACAGCGCGGTCTGCCCCGAGTTCGCGGTGTACGTGCAGAACGTCGAGCGCGACGGGCGGCTCGTCCCCGGCGCCGACGTCGTCATGCACTGGAGCCCGGCCCACACCTTCGGCCTCGACGCCGCCCAGTCCCTGCTTGCTGGGACAGTGGGCTCCGCCGGCACCGAGGAGGAGGCCGCCTGATGGCCACGCTCTCCGAGGCGCCCCCGCCCCTGGCGGCCGCCGAACCCGAGACGAAGAAGGCCCCGCGCAGGCGTGGCAAATGGACTCCCTACTGGCTGCTGCTGCCCGGCATCCTGTGGCTGGTCGTCTTCTTCGCGCTGCCGATGATCTACCAGGGGTCCACGTCGATCCAGACGGGCTCCCTGGAAGAGGGCTACAAGGTCACCTGGCACTTCGCGACCTACTGGGACGCGCTGAGCGAGTACTGGCCGCAGTTCCTCAGGTCCGTCTTCTACGCTGCCGCGGCCACGGTCCTGTGCCTGGTGCTCGGCTACCCGCTGGCCTACCTCATCGCCTTCCGCGCGGGGCGCTGGCGGAACCTGATCATGATCCTGGTGATCGCGCCGTTCTTCACCAGCTTCCTGATCCGCACCCTGGCCTGGAAGACGATCCTTGCCGACAACGGTGTGGTCGTGCACACGCTGAACTCGCTGCACATCCTGGACCTCACCAACTTTCTCGGCTGGACGGCCGGCGACCGCGTGCTGGCCACCCCGCTCGCGGTGGTCTGCGGTCTGACGTACAACTTCCTGCCGTTCATGATCCTGCCGCTCTACACCTCGCTGGAGCGGATCGACGGACGGCTCCACGAGGCGGCCGGCGACCTGTACGCCAAGCCGTGGACGACGTTCCGGAAGGTCACCTTCCCGCTGTCGATGCCGGGCGTGGTCTCCGGCACGCTGCTGACCTTCATCCCGGCGGCCGGTGACTACGTCAACGCCGAACTCCTCGGCTCGACCGACACCCGCATGATCGGAAACGTGATCCAGACGCAGTTCCTGCGGATTCTCGACTATCCGACGGCCGCCGCGCTCTCCTTCATCCTCATGGCCGCGATCCTCGCCATGGTCACCTTCTACATCCGCCGGTCCGGGACGGAGGATCTGGTCTAAATGCCCTTCGTCAAGTGGCTCAAGAAGAATCTCGTCGTCATCGCGGGAATCCTCACCCTCGGATATCTTCTCCTGCCGAACGTCATCGTCACGGTGTTCTCCTTCAACAAACCGAAGGGGCGCTTCAACTACGAATGGCAGCAGTTCTCGCTGGACGCCTGGAAGCAGCCGTGCGGGGTCGCCGACATGTGCGGCTCGCTCTCCATCAGCCTCCGGATCGCCGCCCTGGCGACGATCGGCGCCACCGTCCTCGGCACGATGATCGCCTTCGCGCTGGTCCGCTACCGGTTCCGGGCCCGCGGCGCCGTGAACTCGCTGATCTTCCTGCCGATGGCGATGCCCGAGGTCGTCATGGCCGCCTCGCTGCTCACCCTGTTCCTCAACATGGGCGCCCAGCTGGGCTTCTACACCATCCTGATCGCCCACATCATGTTCTGCCTCAGCTTCGTCGTCACCGCGGTCAAGGCCCGCGTGATGTCGATGGACCCGCGCCTGGAGGAGGCGGCCCGCGACCTCTACGCCGGACCGGTGCAGACGTTCGTCAGGGTCACCCTCCCCATCGCGGCCCCCGGAATCGCGGCGGGCGCGCTGCTCTCCTTCGCGCTCTCCTTCGACGATTTCATCATCACCAATTTCAACGCGGGCTCCACCGTCACCTTCCCCATGTTCGTCTGGGGCTCGGCACAGCGCGGCACGCCCGTCCAGATCAATGTCATCGGCACGGCCATGTTCCTGGTCGCCGTACTGTTCGTCCTGGCATCCATGCTCATCAACAACCGCCGCAACAGGCAAAAGGCATAACCCTTAGTTGACTCTGTAGGGAGTTGAAAATCATGGCCCCAAGCGCCATGAGCCGTCAGGCAGATTGGACCAAGTCTCTCTCCGAAGCACAGCCGGTGCCGTACTGGCTGGAAGACCCCGGCAAGCCCCACCCCGAGCCCGCGCTGACCGGCGCCGACACCTGCGACCTGCTGGTCGTCGGCGGCGGCTACAGCGGACTGTGGACCGCGCTCAACGCCAAGGAGCGCGACCCCGGGCGCGAGGTCGTCCTGCTGGAAGGCCACGAGGTGGGCTGGGCCGCCTCGGGCCGCAACGGTGGCTTCTGTGCGGCCTCCCTCACCCACGGGCTGCCCAACGGCCTCGCCCGCTGGCCCGAGGAGATCCACCGGCTGCAGGAGCTGGGCCGGCGCAACCTCGACGAGATCGAGGCCGCCGTCGCCCGGCACGGCATCGACTGCGAGTTTGAGCGCACCGGCGAGATCGACGTCGCGACCGAGACCTACCAGGCGTGGGAACTGCGCGACTGGCACAGGGAACTGGAGCAGCGGGGCCTCGCGGACGGCATCGAGTTCCTCGACGCCGAGGCGGTCCGCGAGCAGGTCGCCTCGCCCACCTTCGAGGCGGGCCTGTACGACCGGCGCGGCGTGGCCATGCTGCACCCGGCCAAGCTCGCCTGGGGCCTCAAACAGGCCTGCCTCGCGCTCGGCGTCCGGGTGTACGAGCACACGCCCGCCCTCGCCCTGAAGGCCTACGGCGCCGGCATGGCCGTACGCACCCCGTACGGGGCGGTCCGCGCCCGGCAGGTCGCGCTCGCCACCAACATCTTCCCGAACCTGCTCAAGCGGGTCCGCGCCTACACCGTCCCGGTGTACGACTACGCCCTGATGACCGAGCCGCTCACCGCCGAGCAGCTCGGCGCGATCGGCTGGAAGAACCGGCAGGGCCTCGGCGACTCCGCCAACCAGTTCCACTACTTCCGGCTGTCCGCCGACAACCGGATCCTGTGGGGCGGTTACGACGCCATCCACCACTACGGCGGCCGGGTGCGCCGGGAGTACGACGACCGTCCGGAGACCTACGCCAAGCTCGCGGGGCACTTCTTCACCTGCTTCCCGCAGCTGGAGGGCGTCCGCTTCACGCACGCGTGGGGCGGCGCGATCGACACCTGCTCCCGCTTCTCGGCGTTCTTCGGCACCGCGCACCAGGGCCGGGTCGCGTACGCGGCCGGGTACACCGGCCTGGGTGTCGGCGCCTCCCGGTTCGGCGCCGACGTGATGCTGGACCTACTGGCCGGGGAGGAGACCGAGCGCACCCGCCTTGAGATGGTCCGCAAGAAGCCGCTGCCGTTCCCGCCCGAGCCGTTCGCCTGGACGGGGATCGCCCTCACCAAGTGGTCCCTGGCCCGCGCCGACGCCCACGGCGGCCGCCGCAACCTGTGGCTCAGGGCGATGGACCGGCTGGGGCTGGGCTTCGACAGCTGAGCCGGTCAAGTGTGTGATCCAGCTCACTTCAATACGGTGCTGAAACCCGCGTAATGCCCCCGGAAGACCTCCCTCTCTCCCCGTGACGCGACGCCCGCGTCGACGAGCGAGATGGGGAGGTCTTCTGATGACTGGGGCGAAGACGGCGGTCGAATGGCTGACATCCGTCGCACCGGATCCCGAGGCCTGCCGCTGGGAATGGGAGCGCAACCCGCTGGGGATCGCGCTGCTGCCCGCCGGCAGGGCCTGGGACGTACTGATCCTGCCGGGCGAGCTCGGCTATCCGACCCTCGACGTGCTCACCCGCGTCCTCGACCAGCCAGGGCCTGTCCTGGTCGACTTCGGGGACAACCGGGTGGGCTTCTTCGTGCCGCCCGGCACGGCCGCCAGGTGGCTCGGCACCGGGATCCGCACGGCGGGCGCCGGCACCTGGATCGTCGTGCCGTATCCCGGCCGGTCGACCCAGGGGGTGCGGTGGCTGGTGGTGCCGGACGGGTCGGGGACGCTGACGGATCCGGCGTTGCTGGAGCTGGCCATGCATGAGGCTGCCGCCGGCTTGGCCGACGATTGAGCGCCGTTCGCGTGAGGTCGACGGTCGGGTGCGGCGGCGTCGTGGCTGGTCGCGCAGTTCCCCGCGCCCCTGATGGGGAGCTGTTCTGCGGGGCGTCATGAAGGGTCGTAGGTCTTGACAAGCGAATTGGTCTGGACCAAATTGAGCGCGCACCCCCACCTCCAATTCCCCCACCACCGGAGGCACTTGTGGTTCGCGCGAGACCTGTTCTCACCATGTTCACGGCCCTGCTGCTGGCCGTACCCGGTATCACCGCGCTCTCGTCGGCCGCCCGTGCGGCCGACGCGGACCTCGCCGTGAACGGCGGGTTCGAGTCCGGGCTCTCCGGCTGGACCTGCACGGCGGGCAGCGGTACGACGGTCAACTCACCCGTGCACAGCGGGGCTTCCGCGCTGCAGGCGACCCCGGCCGGCAGCGACAACGCCCAGTGCGCGCAGACCGTGACCGTCAAGCCGAGCTCGCAGTACACCCTGTCCGGCTACGTCCGCGGCTCCTACGTCTACCTCGGCGCGAGCGGCACCGGCACCACCGACGTCTCCACCTGGACCCAGTCCGCCCCCGACTGGCAGAAACTCACGACCACCTTCACCACCGGCGCCTCGACCTCCAAGGTCACCATCTACACCCACGGCTGGTACGGCACCGGCGCCTACTACGCCGACGACGTGTCGCTGGTCGGACCGGGTGCCTCCGCGGGCCAGCCGCCGGCCGCGCCCACCGGCCTCACCGCCGGCACGGTCACCTCCTCCAGCGTGGCCCTCTCCTGGACCGCGGTCACCGGCGCCACGAGCTACGCGGTCTACCGGGACGGGGCCAAGGTCCAGACGGCGACCGGGACGTCGGCCACCGTGACCGGGCTGAACCCGTCGACGGCGTACAGCTTCCAGGTCACCGCCGTGAACGACAGCGGCGAGTCCGCGAAGTCCGCCGCGGTGACGGCCACCACGACCGCCGGCTCCTCCGGGGGCTCCGGCAACCTGCCCACGCACGCCCTGGTCGGCTACCTCCACGCCTCCTTCGCCAACGGCGCCGGGTACACCCGGCTCGCCGACGTCCCCGACAGCTGGGACGTCATCGACCTGGCCTTCGGTGAACCGACCTCGGCCACCTCCGGGGACATCCGCTTCAACCGCTGCCCGGTCACCGAGTGCGCGAACGTCGAGAGCGACGCCGACTTCAAGGCGGCGATCAAGGCCAAGCAGGCGGCCGGCAAGAAGGTGCTGATATCCATCGGCGGCGCCAACGGCCAGGTGCAGCTGACCACCGCGGCCGCGCGGGACACCTTCGTCTCCTCCGTCTCGAACATCATCGACACCTACGGCCTGGACGGCCTGGACATCGACTTCGAGGGCCACTCCCTGTCGCTGGACGCGAGCGACACCGACTTCAAGAACCCGACGACCCCGGTGATCGTCAACCTCATCTCCGCGCTCAAGACCCTGAAGGCCAAGTACGGGTCGAAGTTCGTCCTCTCCATGGCGCCCGAGACGTTCTTCGTGCAGATGGGCTACCAGTACTACGGCACCGGCAAATGGGGCGGCCAGGACCCGCGCTGCGGGGCGTACCTCCCGGTCATCTACGCCCTGCGCGACGACCTGACCCTGCTGCACGTCCAGGACTACAACTCGGGCTCGATCATGGGCCTGGACAACCAGTACCACTCCATGGGCGGCGCCGACTTCCACATCGCCATGACCGACATGCTGCTGACCGGCTTCCCGGTGGCGGGCGACGCCAACAACGTCTTCCCGCCGCTGCGCCCCGACCAGATCGCGATCGGCATGCCGGCGTCCACCAACGCGGGCAACGGCTACGTGGCCCCGTCCGAGGTCACCAAGACCCTGGACTGCCTGACGAAGAAGACGAACTGCGGCTCGTACGCCACCCACGGCACCTGGCCGGCCCTGCGCGGCCTGATGACCTGGTCGATCAACTGGGACCGGTTCTCGAACTGGGAGTTCCAGAAGAACTTCGACGCGTACTTCGGCTGAGCAGCAGCCTCAGGGACGTCAGCAGGACGGTGGCCAGGCACCAGCTGGCCACCACGTCCAGCGGCCAGTGGTAGCCGCGGCGGACCAGGCCGTAGGAGACGCCGAGGACCAGCGCCGCGCAGCCGGCGACGGCGGTCCGGCGGGCGGTGGCGGAGGCGAGCCAGGGGAGGAGGAGCAGGGTCGCGGAGCCGTACGCGATCGCCGCCGTCGCCGTGTGGCCGGAGGGGAAGTAGCCGACCGCCGGGGGGACGACAGGGGTCCCCGGGCGGGCCGTCCAGTCCTTCAGCGGCACGATGACCACCGGGACCAGGGCCATCAGGACGGCGGCGGCCGCGGGCGGCAGCCACCAGCGGTCTGTACCAGTGGCACGGCCGCGCCGGGCGACGTACGCGATGACGAGCACCAGGACCGGGACCGCGACCTGCACGTTCCCGAGGTCGGAGAGGAGCTCGGAGAACCGGTCCGGGTGGACGAGTGCGCTGCTCAGACGGCTGTCCAGGCGGAGCAGCGGGCCGTGGGCCACGACCTGCCAGGTGATCAGCGCGAAGAGGAGGGCCGGCAGGCCCAGAAGTCCCAGGAGTCCCGCGAGGGGAAAGCGAAGGAAGGAGGTCGGCCGCCCCGGAACAGGGGGGGTGGTTCCGGGGCGGCCGTCCGGATCGGAACGCCGCGCGCCCCGGGGGGTTTGGGGCGGGCGACCGTCCGATCGGTGAGGAGATCCGGAGCCGGAGGCCCCGGTTGTGTGCGCGAGGGCACGACCAGGTCGAAGCTGGGGAGGCCCCGGCCTGAAATCGCCCACAGTCCCCTGTGGGCGGGGTGTATCTCTCATCTGGATAGAACCTACGGCAGGGTCCGGTGCCGCGACAGGCGGAATCGCGTCCCGTCATGCACCTCGCACACCTTCTTCACACGGCCTGACGGGGGCCGCCCCAGCCCCCCGCATCACGCCAGGTGGGAGGGTTGGGGCGGCGGGGGCACGCGGGTTCGAGACCCTTTGTGCGGGCTGGGAGAAGTCTGTGGCTCAGATCCGCGCGAAGGCCTGCTCGATGATGTCGAGGCCCTCGCCCAGGAGGTCCTCGCCGATGACCAGCGGGGGCAGGAAGCGGAGCACGTTGCCGTAGGTGCCACAGGTCAGGACCAGCAGTCCCTCCTGGTGGCAGGCCTTGGCGAGGGCCGCGGTGGCCTCCGGGTTGGGCTCCTTGGTGGTGCGGTCCTTGACCAGCTCGATGGCGATCATCGCGCCCCGGCCGCGGACGTCACCGATGACGTCGAACTTCTCGGCCATGGCGGCGAGGCGGGGCTTCATGATCGACTCGATGTTCTTCGCCCTGGCGTTGAGGTCGAGCTCCTTCATGGTCTCGATGGCCCCGAGCGCACCGGCGCAGGCGACCGGGTTGCCGCCGTAGGTGCCGCCCAGGCCACCGGCGTGCGCGGCGTCCATGATCTCGGCACGGCCGGTCACGGCGGCCAGCGGCAGACCGCCCGCGATGCCCTTGGCCGTGGTGATCAGGTCCGGGACGATGCCCTCGTCCTCGCACGCGAACCACTGGCCCGTACGGCAGAACCCGGACTGGATCTCGTCCGCGACGAAGACGATCCCGTTGTCCTTGGCGAACCGGCTGATCGCCGGCAGGAAGCCCTTGGCCGGCTCGATGAAGCCGCCCTCGCCGAGCACCGGCTCGATGATGATCGCGGCGACGTTGTCGGCGCCGATCTGCTTGCTGATCTGGTCGATGGCCTGCGCGGCGGCCTCCGGTCCTGCGTTCTCCGGACCGGTGAGCCAGCGGTAGGCGTAGGCGACCGGGACGCGGTAGACCTCGGGGGCGAACGGACCGAAGCCGTGCTTGTACGGCATGTTCTTGGCGGTGAGCGCCATGGTGAGGTTGGTCCGGCCGTGGTACCCGTGGTCGAAGACGACGACGGCCTGGCGCTTGGTGTACGCACGCGCGATCTTCACGGCGTTCTCGACGGCCTCGGCGCCGGAGTTGAACAGCGCGGACTTCTTCGCGTGGTCACCCGGGGTGAGCTCCGCGAGGGCCTCGGCGACCTCCACGTAGCCCTCGTACGGGGTGACCATGAAACAGGTGTGGGTGAAGTCGGCCAGCTGGGCGCTCGCCCGCCGTACGACGGCCTCGGCGGAGGCGCCGACGGAGGTCACCGCGATGCCGGAACCGAAGTCGATGAGGCGGTTGCCGTCGACGTCCTCGATGATGCCGCCGCTCGCGCGCGCGGTGAAGACGGGCAGTACCGAGCCCACACCCTGCGCGACCGCGGCGAGACGGCGGGCCTGCAGTTCCTGCGACTTCGGGCCGGGGATGGCGGTGACGACGCGGCGCTCCTGCGGAAGTGCGGTCATGAGGGCTCCCTGATGAGTGGTGCGAACCGATGCGTGCCGGGCGCGTCCCGTCCGGTTGCTCCGGTGGTGCGTTTTCGGACGCTTTCCTTCTTTCTTCGCAGGCTAGGGCCGGGTGTGGGAGGTGGGGATGCTCCATGTGGGCGTTGTCGGGGAGTGACGTTGTCCGTGGTGGACATAGTCCGGGCGGGGTTCCGCTGCCCGGCCGGGCGGCTCCTCGGCCGCGTAAGCGGTGAACTCCCCTTGCGGGGGCATTAGATTGGCCGCTGACGGTGGACGGAACGGCTGGTCAGGGAGCGAGAGCGATGGACAGCGACGGGACGTGGGACACGCGGCGTACGCATGCGAATCCTGTGCCGCGTCCGGCGGGGCCGCAGGACGCGGACGCGGTGCCGACCGAGGCGCCCGCGCTGCCGCCACGGCCGACGGCACCACCGACGGTACCCCCGCTGCCGGACGGCTCGGCGTTCCTCGGCTGGCTCCGCACACCCCGGCCGGAGGCGGCGCCGGGGGTGTGGCGGTTCGGGTACCGGCCCCGGGCGGCGAAGGAACCCGAGGAACTGCCCGCCCGGCAACTGCTCAGTGGCGCCCTCATCGCCTTCCTGGTGGGGTGGCTGCTCTGGTCCCTGCTGACGCACGGGTACCTCGGGAACTGGTGGGGTCTGCCGCTCAAGTTGTTCCTCCCCGACTCGTGGCAGGGCTCGGGCAGCGCGCTCCGCGGGAACGTCGAGATCGTCTACGAGGGCTACGGGTACCTCGTCTTCCTGACCATCATGCTCGTGGTGGGCAAGCTCGGCCGGTGGGGAGAGGTGTGGCGGAGGTTCGTGGCACCTCGGTTCAAGCCCGCGGTGCCCCGCCAGGAGGCCCCCGCACCGGCGGAGGACCCCGCCCAGTGGCCCCACCTTCGTGCCGCCGGCGCCGACGCCGCCGCCGACCGGCTTGCCGGGGAGGCGCGGAGCGGGCTGATGGGGGACGTGGACCACGCCCGGATCGCTCGCGCCTGGCAGGGCGTCCGCAGCGGCCGGCACAGCATGGCCACCTTCACCGCCGCCGTGGTCAAGGACGGCGCCGCCGCCTGCCTGCACCCCTCCGGCGAACGCGACCTGCCCGCCCGGCACGCCCGGCACGACCTGGTCACCGGCCAGGTCCGGCTCGGCACGACGGCCGACGACCCGCGCAACCCGTACCAGTACCGGGGCACCGGCCTCGCCCTCGGCCCCGAACTGCTCGGCACCTCGTTGCTCGCCGTCGGCCCGGCCGGTTCCGGCAAGACCGGCTCCCTGGTCCGCCCGCTCGCCGAGTCGCTCTGCCTGCACGCGCTCGCCGGCCGCGCCTCCGTGGTCGTCGTCGGCGCGGCCGGCGCCGGTCTCGGACCCGCCGACTCCTACGACGTCGTCGTCCGCATCGCCCACCCCGAGTCCGTCTACGACCTCGACCTGTACGGCGGCACCACCGACCCCGACGAGGCCGCCGCCATACTCGCCGAGGCCCTCGCCGGCGACCTCGCCGACCCGCACCCCGGCAGCGACAGCCGCCGCTCCACCACCGTTCTCGCCCAGCTGCTCGGCCCGTTCAAGGCGGTCCACGGCCGCTTCCCCTCCGTCCCCGAACTCCGCCAGCTCCTCGACGGCGCCCCCGGTCCGCTCGCGGCGCTCCGCACGGCGCTGACGTCCACCGGTCACGAGTCCCTGCTGCGCGAGCTCGACGCGCGGGAACGGCAGATGGGACACCCCGGAGACGTCGGCGCTGTGCTGGCCGACCGCATCGCGCTCCTCGACCGTCCGGCCTTCGCGGGCTTCTTCGACACCTCCGGCCAGTCCCGCCCCTTCTCCCTCAAGGCCCTCGACCACCCGGTCCGGGTCCGCATCGACCTGCCCGAACGCGGCCACGCGGACGCCTCCCGCATCCTGGCCCGCCTGGTGCTCGCCCAGTTCACGGCGAGCGTGACGGTACGGGACGACCGCTCGCTCTTCTCCTGTCTGCTCCTGGACGACGCGACCGGCGTGGTGACGCCGGAGGCGGTCCGTGCCGTCCAGCGGCTGCGCTCGGCCAACGCGGGCGTGGCGCTGACCCTGCGCACCCTGGACGACGTACCCCGCCCGCTCCGCGGCCCGCTGCTCGGCGCCACCGGCTGCCGGATGGCCTTCGCCGGACTCACGCCCTGGGACGGGCAGGACTTCGCCGAGGTCTGGGGCAAGGAGTGGACCGAGGCCCGGGACGTCACCGACCGGCAGATCATCGCGGAGACCCCGGCGGGCAAGGCGCTGCACGCCGTACGCCGGGTGATCACCGGCAAGGCGCCCACCGCGCGGGCGGTCACCGTCCGGCAGGTGGAGCGCGAGCGCTGGTCGGCGTCCGAGCTGGCGCACGGGGTCCCGCCCGGGCACGCGGTCCTGTCCCTCACGACGGTCAAGGGGGAGCACGCGCCCCCGCTCCTGGTGGATCTGAGGGGTGGCGGCCGGCTCTGAACACGGGGGCCCGCGTGACCGTACAGTGAGGCAGAATCGAGAGAGGCCGTTCATACGGGACGGCCAAAGACCGTTTCCCTCGCTGAAGAGAAGACCTGACGGCCTGATGCCACCGACGCTTGCCTCGCTCGTCCACCACTCCGCGCTCAAACTGACCGTGCGCGCGGGCGAGGACCGCCTCGACGTGCCCGTGCGCTGGGCCCATGTCAGCGAACTCGCCGACCCGGTGCCGTACATGGAGGGCGGGGAGCTGCTCCTGATCACCGCGCTGAAGCTGGACGCGGAGGATCCCCAGGCGATGCGGAAGTATGTGAAACGCCTGGTGGGGGCGGGTGTGGTGGGCCTCGGCTTCGCCGTCGGGGTCAACTACGACGAGATCCCGAAGGCCCTCGTCGACGCGGCGGAACGGGAGCGGCTGCCGCTGCTCGAGGTGCCGCGCCGCACCCCCTTCCTCGCCATCAGCAAGGCGGTCTCGGCGGCGATCGCGGCCGACCAGTACCGGGCGGTGACGGCGGGCTTCGCCGCCCAGCGCGAACTGACCAGGCAGGCGCTGAACGCCGGCCCGGAAGGGGTGCTGTCCGCGCTCGCGGCGCAGGTGGACGGCTGGGCGGCGCTGTACGACGCGTCGGGCGCGGTCGTCGCGACCGCACCGGAGTGGGCGGGGCGCCGGGCGGCGCGCCTGACGGCCGAGGTCGACCGGCTCCGGGAACGCCCGGCCCCGGCGTCCTCGGTGGTCGGCGGCCCCGACAACGAGGACCGGGTGGAACTGCACTCGCTCGGCACCGGCCGCCGCCCGCGCGCGGCCCTGGCGGTCGGCACGGCGTCGGCGCTCGGCACGGCGGAGCGGTACGCCGTCCACTCGGCCATCGCGCTCCTCACCCTCACGACGGAACGCTCCCGCTCCCTCCACGCGGCCGAGCAGCGGGTCGGGGCGGCGGTGCTGCGCATGCTGCTCGCCGGGCAGCCGGACCATGCGCGCGGGGTCGCCGGGGACCTGTACGGCGGGCTGCTCGACGCCCCGTTCCGGATGATCGTCGCGGACGCGGCGGGCGAGCAGCTGGCCGCTCTCACGGAGACGGTGGAGTCGGCCGCGGCCCGTTCAGGCGAGGCGGTGCTGGTGGTGCCCGAGGGGGAGCGGCTGGTGGTGCTGGCCGCGGACGGCGGCGCGGCGGTGGCGGCGTGCCTGGAGTACGCGGCGGCGCGCGAGGCGGAGCGGGCGGTGCCGGAGCAGGGGACCGCGGAGGAGGACGAACCGGTCATCGGGCTGTCGGCCCCGTCCGGCCCGATCGCGGCGGCGGCCGCCTACAAGCAGGCCGAACAGGCGCTCTCCGTGGCCCGGCGCAGGGGCCGGATCCTGGTCGAGCACGAACAGCTGGCCTCGGGCTCGGTGCTGCCCCTGCTGGCGGACGACGCGGTGAAGGCGTTCGCCGACGGTCTGCTGCGGGCGCTGTACGAGCACGACGCGACCGGCAGGGGCGACCTGGTGGCGTCCCTGCGGGCGTGGCTCTCCCGGCACGGCCAGTGGGACGCGGCGGCGGCCGACCTGGGCGTCCACCGCCACACCCTGCGCTACCGGATGCGTAGGGTGGAAGAGATCCTGGGCCGCTCCCTGGACGACCCGGACGTGCGGATGGAGCTGTGGCTGGCCCTCAAGGCGACCTCGGCGGACTGAGCGTTTCCCGCCCGCCCGTCACCGTGCCAAACCGGCGCACCTCCCACCTCCACCACTACACCCCGGACAAACGCTCCCCCGCCCCCTCGGACCTACCGTGGAGGCGAACATCCTGTACACACCACCCCCAACGCGGAAGGGCCGGGACCCGCACATGACCTCCACCCACGCCTTCTGGCTCGCCGGCCGCCAGGTCACCGGCGAGGACACCTTCGACGTCACCAACCCGTGGGACGCCCGTCTCGTCGGCAAGGTCAGCGTGCCCACCGACGCCCAGGTCGAGGAAGCCGTCGCCGCCGCGTACGCCGTACGGGACGAGTTCGCCGCCACCCCGGCCCACGTACGCGCGGCCGCCCTCGACCATGTCAGCCGCCGTCTCGCCGAGCGCACCGAGGAGATAGCCCGGCTGATCTCCGCCGAGAACGGCAAGCCGATCAAGTGGGCCCGGGGCGAGGTCGGACGCGCCGTGTCCGTGTTCCGGTTCGCCGCCGAGGAGGCCCGCCGCTTCAACAGCGGCGAGGCCCAGCGCCTCGACACCGACCTCGGCGGTCAGGGCCGGCTCGCGATCACCCGCCGCTTCCCCAAGGGCGTCGTCCTCGGCATCGCGCCGTTCAACTTCCCCCTCAACCTGTGCGCGCACAAGATCGCCCCGGCGATCGCGGCCGGCGTGCCGATCATCCTGAAGCCGGCGCCCGCGACCCCGCTCTCCGGCCTGATCATCGGCGACCTGCTCGCCGAGACGACCGGTCTCCCGGCCGGCTCCTGGTCGGTCCTCCCGGTCGCCAACGACAAGATGGCCGCCCTCGTCCAGGACGAGCGCCTCCCGGTCATCTCCTTCACCGGTTCCGAGAAGGTCGGCTACTCGATCATGGACTCGGTGCCCCGCAAGCACTGCACCCTGGAGCTCGGCGGCAACGGCGCGGCCGTCGTCCTCGGCGACTACGCCTCCGACGCCGACCTGGACTGGGCCGCGACCCGCATCGCGACCTTCTCCAACTACCAGGGCGGCCAGTCCTGCATCTCCGTGCAGCGGGTCATCGTCGACGCCGCCGTCTACGACCGTCTGCTCCCGCGCATCGTCGCCGCCGTCGAGGCCCAGGTCACCGGCGACCCCGCCGACGACAGGACCGACGTCGGCCCGCTGGTCAGCGAGGCGGCGGCGGAGCGGGTCGAGGCGTGGGTCAAGGAGGCCGTCGAGGACGGCGCCACCCTGGTCACCGGCGGCGACCGCGACGGCGCCAGCTACGCGCCGACCGTCCTCACCGACGTCCCGGCCGAGGCCACGATCTCCTGCGAGGAGGTCTTCGGGCCCGTCCTCACCGTGCAGAAGGTGAACGGCGAGGACGAGGCCTTCGCCGCCGTCAACGCCTCCAAGTACGGCCTGCAGGCGGGCGTGTTCACCCACGACCTGCAGGGCGCCTTCCGCGCCCACCGCGCTCTCGAGGTCGGCGGCGTCGTGATCGGCGACGTCCCCTCCTACCGCGCCGACCAGATGCCGTACGGCGGCGTGAAGCAGTCCGGCGTCGGCCGCGAGGGCGTCAGGTTCGCGATGGACGACTACACCTACGAGCGCGTCCTGGTCCTCACCGGCCTCGCCCTCTGACCTGCCACGGACAGATCCGAGGGCGACGAGACGGCCGCAGCCCGCTGTGCGGGGGCTGTGGCCGTTCGCGTACCGGTCCCCGGGCAGTCCGAAGGGGCCCGGCACCGATGCCTTCCGGTGCCGGGCCCCTTCTCCGCGTCGGCCTCCCCGGACCCTCAACCGGAGAAGCCGACGTGCGCGAGCCGCAGCGGGCCGCGCAGCCTGATGTGGACGTCGTGGACGCCCTCGGCGACGACGCCGACGGTGAGCGAGGTGTACGTGTACGGATCCGGCGTCGGCTCGGCGAGCGTCAGCACGGTCGGCAACGGGCCGCCGTCGAGGCCGAGTTCGAGCGTGCCATGGCCCGCCACCCGTACGGTCACCTCCGTGATCCCGGCGCCGAAGTCGCAGTCCCGGTAGACGAGTTCACCCGGGCCGTCGCCCCCGGGGGTGACCGCGTCGCCCTCCGTCCTCGTGCGGTCCACGATCGCGATGTCCGACTGCTCGTCGAAGTCCGCCGCCGCCAGGCCGTGTTCGACGGCGGGCCGGGGTGCCGGGGGCTCGCCGTCCAGGACCACGGTCGTACGGAGCCGGACGTCCTCGCTGGACGCGCCGGCCAGCACCTCGTACGCACCGCCCTCCAGGCGCCGTCCGCCGCGTGCCACGTCCCAGAACTCGAAGGCGGAGAGGGGGACTTCGAAGGTCACGCCGGTCCGCTCGCCGGGGCGCAGGGTGAGCCTGCGGTGGGCGAGGAGTTCGCGGCGCGGGCGTACCGACGACGGCTCGACGGCCCGGGTGTAGAGCTGGGCCACCTCGTCCGCGGTCACGTCGCCCGTGTTGGCGACCGTGAAGGAGACCCGGAGCGTTCCGTCCGCGACCTCGGTCGCGAGGTCGGCGTAGGAGAAGGACGCGTAGGACAGGCCGTGGCCGAACGGGAAGAGCGGGGTGCCCTCGAAGTAGAGGTAGGTCTGGCGGCCGCCGAGCACGTCGTAGTCGAGCAGGTCGGGAAGGTCGGCGTCGGCCGCGTACCAGGTCTGCGGCAGCCGGCCCGCGGGGGAGACGTCTCCGGCGAGGACACGGGCGAGGGCGGTGCCGGCCGCCTGGCCGCCGTGCGCCGTCCAGAGCACGGCGGGCAGCCGGGCCGATTCCACCGCGTACGGGTACGACGACACCAGCGCCAGCACCGTGTGCGGGTTCGCGGTGCGGGCGGCACGCAGCAGGCGCTCCTGGTGCGGGGGCAGCGCCAGGGTCGTACGGTCCTCGGTCTCGCGGCCGTTGATGTGCGGGTCGTTGCCCGCGACCACCAGGACCGCGTCGGCCGCGGCGGCGACCCTGGCGACGGCGTCCGTACCCCGTTCGACGATGATCAACTCGAGGATCGAGGCGTTCCCGGCGGCAACCTTCACGCCGTCGGCGGCGACTGAGACGTGGCGACCCGTGCCGAGGTGCCGGAGGAGGTGACCGTTCTCGTGGGGTTCCAGGCGGAACGTCTCCTGGACGACCCAGCCGCCGGGCTGGTCCGCGGCGGCGCGGACGAAGCCGTCCTCGGCGACGGAGAGATACCGGCCGTCCGGGGCGCGGAGGGTCAGGACGCCCTCGCCCCAGTCGGCCAGCGCGAACTCGCTACCGGTGGCGTCGGCGGTCAGCGGCGGGAGGTCGGTGCGGCCCGCGAGCAGCGCCGGGTCCAGGGCCCCCTCGGCACCGCGCACCTCGTCGGCCGCCTCGGGGGCGGTCGGCACGTGCAGGAAGGTGCCGTCCGCGAGCCGCAGCCGGACCCGGTCCACCCCCTCCGCGAACTCCATACGCTCCGCGCCGAACCGCTCGTACAGGCCCTCCAGCGGAGTGGAGCGGTGGATCAGGGTGCCGCTGTACCAGTCGAGTTTGCACTCGTCGGCGAGCAGGCCGACCACGGCGATCCGGGCGTCGGGGGCGAGCGGCAGCAGGTCCCCGTCGTTCTTGAGGAGGACGACCGCCTGCTCGGCCGCCTCCTGGGCGAGGGTGCGGTGCGCCGTGGTGTCGAACGCGGCCGTGCCCGGATGCGGGTCCTCGTGCGGGTCGAACTCGCCGAGGCGGAAGCGGACCGAGAGCTGGCGGCGCACGGCCGTGTCGATGTCGGGTTCCGTCAACAGGCCCTGCGCCAGCGCCCCCTGCACCCGCGCGACGATCTGCGAGCTGTCCGTGCCGTGGTCGGTGAAGCTGTCGACACCGGCGAGCAGGGCGGCCGCCGTGGCCTCCTCGTGGGTGGCGAAGTAGTGCTCGTGGTCGACCAGGTTGCTGGGCGCGCCGGCGTCCGAGCAGACCAGCAGGTCCTCGTCGGTCCAGGTGCGCAACTGCTCGCGCAGGTACGGGGAGACGTGGTTGGGGCGGCCGTTGACCAGGTTGTACGCGGGCATCACCCCGGCCACCGCACCGGCCTCCACGGTCTCCCTGAAGGCGCGCAGGTCGTACTCGTGCAGCACCCGCGGGCGGACCGAGGAGGAGGAAGTCGCCCGGTCCGTCTCGTTGTTGTGGGCCAGCCAGTGCTTCAGGACGGGCGCCGTGCGCCAGTACACCGGGTGGTCGCCGCGCAGGCCGCGGGTGTAGGCGGTGGCGATGGCGGAGGTGAGCTTCGGGTCCTCGGAGTAGCCCTCCTCGTTGCGGCCCCAGAGCGGGTGGCGCAGCAGGTTGACCGTCGGGGCCCAGACGTTGAGGCCGACCCGGTCGTCGCGGGCGCGCATCGCCCGGACCTCCTTGGACACCGCCTCCCCGACCCGTCGTACGAGATCGGTGTTCCAGGTCGCGCCGAGCCCCACCGCCTGCGGGAACACCGTCGCCGGACCCATCCAGGCCACCCCGTGCAGAGCCTCCTGGCCGGTGCGGAAGGCGGCGATGCCCAGGCGCTGCACGGCGGGCGCGAACTGGTGCAGGAAGGAGACCTTCTCGAGCAGGGTGAGCCGCGCCAGCAGATCGTCGATGCGCTTCGCGAGCGGCAGGTGCGGATCGCGGAAAGGCGGCGCGGGCGGCGTTTTTGCGGTCACGTGCGGTTCCCCTTGCGATGGAGCGTCCAGGCCCTTTCGAAGCGCTTCGATGCTCATTCGGCCCATGGGTGGGTGTCAAGGGATGGTCGGCGATATTTCAAGCGGTGCATACGGACAGGTCACCCGGGATACCTCGGAGGAATCTTGGGAGCGACCCTTGTGCACCCCCGGGTGTTCACTTAACCTCGCAGCAACATCGAAGCGCTTCGACTATCCGGTCCGCCCCAGAGGGCAGCGACATGGGTCGCAGGTCGGAGGGCCGCTTCCGCTCAGCCAGTTCCACTCGAGACACCGCAGCCGACGGCCACCGCCGGGTGTCCTGGTGCGCCATGAAGGGTTGACGCAATGACGCCGAACGCCGCTTCCGCCCCCTCCGGGCCGAGCCGGAGAACTTTCCTCGCCTCCACGGCAGTCGCCACCGCAGCGGTGGCGGGCGGGATGCCGCTGCTCGCCGCCTGCGGGGCGTCGGACAGCGGTTCGGGAGGGGGCTCCTCGTCCGGCAAGGGCGCGCAGAAGCTGCTGCCGGCCTACGTCGCCAACAACGTGGTGACCCCGGACATCCCGTCGAAGAACGGCTCGTCGATCGGCTTCACCGGCAAACTCGACCTGGCGACCCTGAAGACCTCGGTCCCGAAGAAGCTCGGCAAGGGCGGCAAGGTCACCGTCATGTCGCCGTTCTGGGGCTCCCCGCCCAAGCAGGACAACCCCTACTACAACGCGATGAACGACATGATCGGCGTCGACGTCGAGTGGCAGAACCAGGACGGCAACACCTACGACCAGAAGCTGGGCGCGGTCCTCGCCTCCAGCGACGTACCGGACGTCGTCGTCATCCCGAACTGGAACATGGGCGGCAAGATACCCACCGCCATCATCAGCAAGTTCGCCGACCTCGGCCCGTACCTGTCGGGCGACAAGGTCAAGGACTACCCGAACCTCGCCGCGATCCCGACCGACGCCTGGCGGCGCTGCATCTTCGGCGGCAAGCTGCGCGGACTGCCCATGCCGGCCTCGTACGTCACCAACATCGTGCCCCTCTACCGCAAGGACATCTTCGACAAGGAGGGCTACGAGGTCCCGCGTTCGGCGGCCGAGTTCCTCTCCCTGGCCAAGGAGATCACCAACGCCAAGGCCAAGCGCTGGGCCTGCATGGACATGAAGTGGACCGCCTGGCAGATGTTCGGCGTGCTCTCCGGCAGCGAGAAGCCGCTCGGCTGGAACCTCGTCGACGGCAAGCTGATCAACCGCATCGAGACCGACGAGTACCTCGAAGCACTGGAGTGGACCCGCAAGCTCTTCGCCGCCGGGGTCGTGCACCCCGACGCCAAGCTGGGCAAGAACGCCCCCGACCCGGGCCCCAAGTTCGCGGCCGGCGAGTTCCTCGTCTACGCCCAGGACATCAGCCAGTGGTGGAGCCGCACCGCCGAACAGGCCACCCAGAACCCGGACTTCAAGATCTGGGGCATGGACGTCTACGGACACGACGGCGGAAACCCGCAGGTCTGGGCCGAACAACCGGCCGGCATCTTCGCCTTCGTCAACAAGAAGGCCTCCGAGTCCGTCATCCACGACGTGCTGGCCGTCGCCAACACCACCGCCGCGCCGTACGGCACCAAGGAGTACATGGCGACCAACTACGGCGTCGAGGGCACCCACTACACCGTCAAGAACGGCGTGCCCACCAAGACCACCCGGGGCAACAACGAGGTCATCAACGCCTACGTCATGATCGCCAGCCCCGCCGCCACCATCGCCCACCCCGACTTCCCCGACGTCGCCAAGGCCCAGGTGGAGTGGCAGCAGCGGATGGGCTCCTTCACCAGGAAGTCCAGCTTCTTCGGTCAGATGATCACCGAGCCGTCCCGTTACACCAACCTGATGGACGACTTCGAGACGCTGGAGGACGACATCACCCGGGGCCGCAAGAAGATCAGCGACATGCAGCAGGCCGTCGCCGAATGGAAGAGCAAGGGCGGCGACAAGCTGCGCGACTGGTACCAGAAGCTGCTCGACGGCAACGGTTCGGCGAGCTGACCGGGCACCGAGGCAAGGAGAACGGCCGTGTCCCACAGCACGGTGCCTCGCAGCAGGGCCGAGGCAGACGACGACGGTACGGGCAGGACCCCGGTGGCGTCCGGCGCCGCCACCGGAACCGGGAGGAGGACGGAGACCGGGAAGCTCGGCCTGCGCCTCAGATTCAGACGCGACCGCGCCCTGATCCTGATGACCCTGCCGGCGGTCCTGCTGCTCCTGGTCTTCAACTACCTGCCGATCCTCGGCAACATCGTCGCCTTCCAGGACTACGACCCGTACGTCAGCGACAACGGCATCGTCTCCATGCTGCACAGCGCATGGGTGGGTGTGGAGAACTTCCAGCAGATCTTCGCGGACTCCGCGTTCTGGAACGCGGTGAAGAACACCCTGGTGCTGTTCTTCCTGCAACTCGTGCTGTTCTTCCCGATCCCGATCGCCCTCGCGCTGCTCATCAACAGCGTGCTCCGGCCCCGGGTACGGGCGATCGCCCAGGCGGTCCTGTACCTCCCGCACTTCTTCTCCTGGGTGCTGGTCATCTCCGTCTTCCAGCAGATCTTCGGCGGCGCGGGCCTGCTGTCGCAGCTGCTGCGGCAGCACGGCTACGACGGCCTCGACATCATGACCGACCCGTCGACTTTCAAGTTCCTGGTCACGGCGGAGGGCGTCTGGAAGGACGCGGGCTGGGGGATCATCGTCTTCCTGGCGGCGCTGGCCTCGGTGAGCCCCGACCTCTACGAGGCCGCCGCCATGGACGGCGCGGGCCGCTGGCGCCGCATCTGGCACGTCACGCTCCCCGCCCTGCGCCCGGTGATCGCCCTGCTGCTGGTCCTCCGTGTCGGCGACGCCCTGACCGTCGGCTTCGAACAGATCCTCCTCCAACGCGACGCCGTGGGCCCCGGAGCCTCGGAGGTCCTCGACACCTTCGTCTGGTGGAACGGCGTCCGCAACCAGGACTTCGGCTACGCGGCCGCCGCGGGCCTCATCAAGGGCGTGGTCAGCCTCGGACTGGTCCTCGCCGCGAACAAGGTGGCCCATCTCATGGGCGAGCAGGGGGTGTACAAGAAATGACCGCCGTCGTCGACAAACCGCCGCTGCGGGAGCGGCCGCCGTCCCGGTGGGCCGCACCGCCCCGCCCCGTGTGGGAGGAGGAACCGAGCAGGGCAGGCGTCGCCGGCAAGGGCCTGGTCCTGACCCTGGCCTGCCTCGGCGTGCTCTTCCCGCTCTGGATCGTGGTCGTCACCAGCCTGTCCTCCCGCAGGACCATCGACGAGGCCGGCGGCCTGGTGATGATCCCCAAGGGCATCACCTTCGTCGCCTACCGGGAGTTGCTGAGCGGCGGCCAGGTCACCCGGGCCACGGTCATCAGCATCCTGATCACCCTCGTCGGCACGGTGTTCTCGATGACCGTGTCGGTCCTGTGCGCGTACGGCCTCTCGCGCATCGGGTCGCTAGGCCACCGCTGGTTCCTGATGCTGCTGATGGCGACGATGTTCTTCAGCGCCGGCCTGATCCCGACCTACCTGCTGGTCCAGTCCCTGGGCCTCACCGACAGCTATCTCGCCCTGATCCTCCCGAGCGCGGTGAGTGTCTTCAACATCCTCGTCCTGCGCGGGTTCTTCATGGGCATCTCGCCGGAACTGACCGACAGCGCGCGCATCGACGGCGCCGGTGACTTCCGGATCCTGTGGCAGATCGTCATGCCGCTGTCCCGGGCGGTCCTCGCGGTCATCACCCTCTTCTACGCGGTCGGGTACTGGAGCGCGTGGTTCAACGCGTCCCTGTACCTCAACGACCAGAACAAGATGCCGCTGCAGAACGTCATGATCCAGCTGGTCCAGAAGCAGCAGGCCCCGGTGGGACTCGCGCAGTCCATCAAGACGGGCGAACTGTCCGGGCTCGCCGTGCAGATGGCGGTGATGGTGATGGCGCTGCTGCCGGTGGCGGTCCTGTCGCCGTTCGTCCAGAAGCACTTCAAGAAGGGGATGCTCACGGGGGCGGTGAAGGGGTAGCCGACGTCGCCTTCGGGGCGGGGCGGCCGAGGAGCGCCGGCGACTGCCGGTGCGTGGGGGCTGGTCGCGCAGTTCCCCGCGCCCCTGACGGGGCGCTCCAGTCGCGTCGGCTACATAGCTGCGGGCAGTCGTGCCGCTGGGGCGGCACGGGTGGGCGCAGCGGCACCCGGCCAGCGCCGGTGAGCGACACCCCCCGCACCCACCCCGGCCCACCCACCAAACCCACCGAAGGTTCCCCATGCCCACCCTGAGCCGCAGAACCGTCCTCGCCGCCACCACAGCAACCGCCGCCCTCACCGCCCTCCCGATCCCCTCCGCCTCCGCGGCCGAGCCCCAGCCGCAGGCGCATGCGTACCGCTGGCGCAACGCAGTGATCGGCGGCACCGGTTTCGTCACCGGCGTCCTCTTCCACCCCACCATCCCCGGCCTCGCCTACGCCCGCACCGACATCGGCGGCGCCTACCGCTGGGACGCCCGCACCGCCCGCTGGACCCCCCTCACCGACCACCTCGGCTGGGACGACTGGAACCTCCTCGGCGTGGAGGCCCTCGCCGTCGACCCCGCCCACCCCGACCAGCTCTACCTCGCCCTCGGCACCTACGCCCAGCCCTGGGCCGGCAACGGCGCGGTCCTGCGCTCGGAGGACCGCGGCGCCACCTGGACCCGTACCGACCTCAGCGTCAGACTCGGCGCCAACGAGGACGGCCGCGGCATGGGCGAGCGCCTGCTCGTCGACCCCCGGGACAGCGACACCCTGTGGCTGGGTACCCGGCACGACGGACTCCTCAGGTCGACCGACCGCGGAGCCACCTGGGCGGCAGCCCCCGGCTTCCCGGCCATCCCGTCCGCCTCCGGACAGGGCGTCAGCCTCCTCGTCGCCGTCGGCCGTGCCGTCTACGCCGGCTGGGCGGACGGGGACGGCGGCGCGAGTGCCGTCAGTCTCTACCGCACCACCGACGGCACCGCCTGGGAGGCCGTTCCCGGTCAGCCCTCCGGCACCTCCGCCAAGGTCCCGGTCCGTGCCGCCTACGACCGCCACGCCCGCGAGCTGTACGTGACGTACGCCGACGCTCCCGGCCCCAACGGCCAGGCGGACGGCAGCGTGCACAAGCTGGCCGTGGCCGCCGGGCGGTGGACGGACGTCACCCCGGCCGTGCCCGGCGGCGGCGACACCTTCGGCTACGGCGGTGTCGCCGTCGACGCCCGCCGGCCCGGCACCGTCGTCGTCTCGACGAACAACCGGTGGACAGCCGTGGACACCCTCTACCGGACCACCGACGGCGGCCGCACCTGGATCTCCCTCAAGGACTCCGCCGTCTTCGACGTGTCGGAGACCCCCTTCCTGAAGTGGGGTGCGGACCAGCCCAAGTTCGGCTGGTGGATCCAGGCCGTGGCCGTGGACCCGTACGACTCGCGGCACATCGTCTACGGCACCGGCGCCACCCTCTACGGCACCCGTGACCTCGTCCACTGGGCCCCGCGGATCCGGGGTCTGGAGGAGACGGCCGTGCGCCAGCTGATCTCGCCCCCGGTCGGGAAGGCGCATCTGATCAGCGGGCTCGGCGACATCGGCGTGATGTACCACGAGCGGCTCACGGCGTCTCCGTCCCGCGGTATGGCCTCGAACCCCGTGTTCGGGTCGGCGACGGGGCTCGCGCAGGCCGCGGGCAGGCCCGAGTACGTGGTCCGCACCGGCTGGGGAGACAACGGCAACGGCGCCTTCTCGGACGACGGAGGCCGGACCTGGGCGCCCTTCGCCGCCCAGCCCTCCCTCGCCCACGACGCACCGGGGCCGATCGCCGCCAACGCCGACGGCAGCGTGCTGCTGTGGTCCTTCGTGCACTGGGACGGGACCAGGTACCCCGCCCACCGGTCGGACGACAACGGCGCCACCTGGACCGAGATCTCCTCCTTCCCGAAGGGCGCCACGCCGGTCGCCGACCCGGCCGACCCGACGCTCTTCTACGCATACGACACCGACACAGGAACGCTACAAGCCAGCACTGACAGTGGCCGTACCTTCACGGCGCGTGCGACCGGGCTGCCCGCGGGCGACAGCCAGTTCCAGCTGGTCGCGGCCCCGGGCAGGTCCGGTGACCTGTGGCTGAGCGTCAAGTGGAACGGGCTGTACCGGTCCACCGACGGCGGCACCACCTTCACCAGGGTCGCCAGCTGCTGGGCCGCCTACACCCTCGGTTTCGGTAAGGCCGCCGACGGCGCCGGCTACCCGGCGGTCTACCTCGTCGGCTCCACGGAGTCCATCACGGCCGTCTACCGCTCCGACGACGAGGCCGGCACCTGGGTCCGCATCAACGACGACCGACACCAGTGGGGCTGGACCGGGCAGGCCGTCACCGGCGACCCGCGCGTCCACGGCCGGGTCTACCTGGCCACCAACGGACGAGGCATCCAGTACGGGGACCCCGTCCGATGACCGCCGGACGAAAGCCGCCGGGCCTCTCCGACGCCACCCGCGGCCGGATCCTCTTCGGCGGCGACTACAACCCCGAGCAGTGGCCCGAGGAGACCTGGCAGGAGGACGTCCGGCTGATGACGTCCGCCGGCGTCAACTCCGTGACCATGGGCGTCTTCTCCTGGGCGCGGCTCGAACCGCGGCCGGGGGAGCGGGACTTCGACTGGCTGGACCGGCTGATGGACCTGATGCACGACCACGGCATCGGCGTCGTCCTCGCCACCCCCACCGCGGCACCGCCGCCGTGGCTGGGGCGGCTGCACCCGGACACCCTGCCCCGGGACGCCGACGGGCGCACCGAATGGTGGGGCGGCCGCCAGCACTTCTCGCACTCCAGCGCCACCTACCGCCGGTACGCCGCCGCCGTCACCGAGGACCTCGCCGCCCGCTACGCCGGCCACCCCGCCCTCACGATGTGGCACATCAACAACGAGTACTGCACCTTCGACTACGGCGACGAGGCAGCCGCCGCCTTCCGCCGCTGGCTGCGCGACCGCCACGGCACCCTCGACGCCCTCAACTCCGCCTGGGGAACGGCCTTCTGGAGTCAGGGCTACGACACCTGGGACGGCATCCTGCCGCCGCGCCACGCCCACTACCTGAAGAACCCCACCCAGGTGCTGGACTTCCGCCGCTTCACCTCCGACATGCTCCTGGAGTGCTACACGGCCGAACGGGACATCGTCGCCCGGCACACCCCGCACATCCCGGTGACCACCAACTTCATGCCGCTCTGGATGGGCCAGGACGCCTGGCGCTGGGCCGCCGAGGAGGACGTCGTCTCCGTCGATCTGTACCCCGACCCGCGGGACCCGCTGGGCGCGCAGCACGGCGCGCTCGTCCACGACCTCACCCGCTCCCAGGCGCGCGGCCCCTGGATGCTCATGGAGCAGGCCGCCGGGCCGGTCAACTGGCGCGGGGTGAACCATCCCAAGCCCCGCGGCCTCAACCGCCAGTGGTCCCTCCAGGCGGTGGCCCGGGGCGCGGACGCCGTCTGCTACTTCCAGTGGCGGCAGTCGAGGCAGGGCGCGGAGAAGTTCCACTCCGGGATGGTCAGCCACGCGGGGGAGGAGGGCCGTACCTACCAGGAGGTCAAGCGACTCGGATCCGAACTGACCGCCATCGGTGCCGAGGTGACCGAACGTCACGTCACTGCGGACATCGCGATCCTCCACGACTGGCACTCCTGGTGGGCCGGCGCCCACGAAGGCCGGCTCTCCACCGAGGTGGACCTCCCGGACGTCCTGCACGCCTGGCACCGGGCCCTGTGGGAGTCGAACCTCACCACCGACTTCGCCCACCCCGAACACGACCTGTCCTCCTACAAGGTGGTCGTCGTCCCGCAGCTCTACCTCCTCACCGACTCCGCGATCGGCAACCTCCTCGCCTACGTCCGCGGCGGCGGCACCCTGGTCAGCGGCTTCCTGACCGGTATCGCCGACGAGGACGACCGGATCCGCCCCGGCGGCATGGACGCACGGCTGCGCGAGCTGTTCGGTATCCGCGTCCTGCACGAGTGGTGGCCGCTGGACGCGGGGGAGACCGTCGCCTGCGAGGGCTTCCGCGGAACCCTCTGGTCGGAGGAGATCGAGGCCGCGCCCGCGGTCTCCGAGACCGTGCCGTACCGGGGCGGGGAACTCGACGGGCGGCCGGCCGTGCTGCGCAACGGGCGCGCCTGGTACGTCTCCACGCTCCCGGAGCCGGAGGCGCTGCGCGAACTGCTCGGCCGGATCGCGGCGGACGCGGGGGTGCGCCCGGTGCTCGACGGCCTGCCCGTCGGCGTCGAGGCGGTCCGCCGGGGTGAGCTGCTGTTCCTGTTCAACCACGGGCGTGATGAGGTGAAGATCTCCCTCATGGGAACGCATCGAGATCTGCTGACCGGTAGGACCGTCACCGGCGAGACCGTCCTCGGCCGCTACGGCGTGGCGGTGCTCAAGCCATGACCGTCACCGGCACGACCGAAGAAGCCACCGGCCCCGTCCACGGCACCTGGGAGCCCGCCCCGGCCGCCCGCTGGGAGGACGCCTTCCTGAGCGGCAACGGCCACCACGGCGTCCTCGCGTTCGGCGATCCGAACGACGACCGTGTCATCGTCACCCATCACACCCTGGTCCGCCCGAACGGCGGCGAACACGCCCGCCCGCCGCGTCTGGCGGCCGAACTCGCGGGCGTGCAGGACAGGTTGCTCGCCGGGGAGCCGGCCGCCGCCGAGAGCTTCACCGACGGCCGCCCGCTCCAGTGGGTCCAGCCCTTCCACCCCGCCTTCCAGATCCGGCTGCGCAGAACGCACGGCCGGCCGGACGGCTACCGCCGCTCCGTCGACTTCACCTCCGGCGAGGTCACCGCCACCACCGCCGACCGGACCAGCAGGGTCTTCGTCTCCCGCGCGGACGACGTGATCGTGCAGCAGGTCACCGGCACCGCCGACCTCGACATCGCCCTCGACCACCGGCTCCCCGGCGCCCCGCCCGGCCTGGGCGTCGGCCACGGCGCCCTGCGCACCCCCGAGGGCGCCCTGCTCAGCCTCCGCGCCCGCTACCCCGGCAGCGACCGCGCCTACACCGGCGTCACCCTCGTCGCCGTCACCGGCGGTACCACCGAACTCGTCCCGCCGGGCGTCCGCGTCACCGGCGCCGAGTCCGTCCTCCTCCTCACCCGCGTCCGACGCCACACCGGCGAACTCGACGTGACCGCCGAGGCCCGCGAACTGGGCGACCTGCTCGCCGACCGGCCGTCGTACGACGCGCTGCTCGCCCGCCACCTCGGCCCGCACCGCACCGCCTACACCCGCGTCACCCTCGACCTGGCCGCCGACCCGGCCGAACGCACGCTGCCAGGATCCGAGTTGCTCAAGGGATCGGCCGAGGCAGCCCTTCTGGAACGGCTCTTCGCCGCCGGCCGCTATCACCTGCTCTCCGCCTCCGGCCTCAACCCGCCCCGCCTGACCGGCCTGTGGACCGGCGACTGGGACACCGCCTGGTCCGGTGCCTTCACCAACGACGCCAACGTCAACCTCCAGACGGCCTCGGCCGCGGCCGCCGCCCTTCCCGAAGTCACCGAGGCCTGCGCCGCACTGATCCAGCGCCAGCTCGGCGACTGGCGGGAGAACGCCCGCGCGGTGTTCGGCGCCCGGGGCGTGGTCGCGCCCGCGCACAGCGACGGCGAGTCCGGGCTGGCCTACCACTTCAGCCGGGAATACCCCCTCCATCTGTGGACGGCCGGCGCCGACTGGCTGCTCAAGCCGCTCGTCGACCACGACGAGATCCGCGGCGAGCGCGATCCGCGCACGGCGGCGGTGCTGGCCGAAGTCGCCCGGTTCTACGAGGACTTCCTCACCCGGACCGACACCGACGGCCACGTCGTGATCGTCCCCTCCTACTCGCCGGAGAACCGGCCCGCGAACGCCAGTTGGGGTGCCGTCAACGCGGCGATGGACCTCTCCGCCGCCCGGCACGCCCTGCGCACCGCGGCCGACTACCACCCTGGCCCGGACGCCGACCGCTGGCGCGCCCTCGCCGACCGGCTCCCCCCGCACCGCACCAACGCCGACGGCGCGCTCGCCGAATGGGCCCGGCCCGGCCTCGACGACAGCTACGACCACCGCCACCTCAGCCACCTCTACGGCGTCTGGCCGCTGGACGAGATCACCCCGTACGACACCCCGGAGCTCGCGGCCGCCGCCCACCGCGCGCTCGAACTGCGCGGCGCCGAGAACGACTCGGCGCACGGCCACCTGCACCACGCGTTGGTCGCGGCCCGCCTGCGGGACGGCGAGCGGGTCGGCGCCGCCCTCGACCGGGTCCTGGACGGCGACTTCTTCCACGCCTCCCTGATGAGCGCCCACTACCCGGACCGCGACGTCTACAACGCCGACGCCGCGCACACCCTGCCCGCGGTGCTCGTCGAGGCCCTCGTCCAGTCGACCCCGGACCGCCTGGTCCTGCTCCCGGCGCCGCCGCCCGCCCTGCGAACAGGCCGGCTCCACGGCGTCCGCACCCGCTTCGGAGCCGAACTCGACCTCGACTGGACCCCTGAAGGCATGCGGGCCGTCCTCAAGCCACACCGGTCGCTCCGCATCGACCTGTGGACTTCCTCCGGCCGTCGGCCGCTCGACCTCGTCGCCGGAGAAGACCACGTCCTCACCCTGGGGACGTGGTAGCCACCCGCACCTCCCCCCACCCATGGAAGGGACACCATGGCAACACGCACGCTCGGCAGGGTCGCCAAGGCCCTGATCGCCCCCGCGCTCGCGCTCGGCGCCACCGTCGGCCTCACCTCCGCCCCCGCCTCGGCCGCCGTCTGGAGCTCCTGCGACCAGTGGGGCAACACCACGCTGAACGGCTACACCCTCTACAACAACATCTGGGGCTCCGGCGCCGGCACCCAGTGCATCTGGGCCAACTCCGGCACCAACTGGGGCGTCAACGCCAACCACCCCAACACCGGCGGCATCAAGTCGTACCCCAACGCCAAGAAGGTGATCAACAAGACGATCACCTCGCTGGGTTCGCTCACCAGCAGCTACAACGTGACCGTGCCGTCCTCCGGCGCGTACAACACGTCGTACGACATCTGGGACACCGGATACGCCAACGAGATCATGCTCTGGGTCAACAAGACCGGCGCCGTCGGACCGCTCGGCACCTCGCAGGGCACGCTCACGCTGGGCAGCAACACCTGGACCGTCTACAAGGGCAACAACGGCTCGAACAACGTCTATTCGTTCATCCGGAGCTCCAACTCCACCTCCGGCACGATCGACATCCTGCCGATCCTGAAGTGGATCAAGGACACCAAGGGCTGGTTCGGCAACGTGACCATCGGTGACCTGCAGTTCGGCTTCGAGATCACGTCCTCGTCCGGCGGACTGGACTTCACCGTCAACAGCGAGAGCGTCAGCAGCAGTTGAGCCACCGGGGCGGGGGCCCCCCCCCCCCCGGGCCCCCCCGGGAGCGCGAGCCCCGTCGCCCCGGGGGCGGCCCCCGCGTTGTGGGTCGCGAGCCACATCGCCGGGCCCGGCGGGGGCT